>DATKAG010000107.1:0-8585 GCA_035498355.1 Myxococcales bacterium
AGCACGCCGGCCGCGCGCTGGCGCTGATGCGCGAGCAGGGCGGCCGCCCCTTCGAGGCGCAGGCGTTGCTCCGGCTGGGCGAGCTGGCGCTCTCGCGGGGCGACGCGGCCGAGGGGGAGGCGCGATTCCAGGAGGCGCGTGCCCTCGCCGCGCAGCTCGGGTTGCCTCTCGCCGCGCGCATCGGCGCCGCGCCGGAGAGTGCCCCGAGGATGGTCCGCGAGGGGGACTTCTGGACGGTCGCGGCGCCCGAGGGCGTCCTGCGCCTGAAGCACAGCCGGGGGCTGGAGATGCTCGCCCGGCTGCTGGCGGAGCCGGGCCGCGAGCTGCGGGCGATCGACCTGGCGGGCGGGGAGGACAGCGGCGACGCCGGCGAGGCCATCGATCCGCAGGCGCGGGACGCCTATCGAAAGCGCCTGGGGGAGCTGGAAGAGGAGCTTTCCGAAGCGGAGCAGTGGAACGACTCCGCCCGCGCCGCCCGGATGCGGGAGGAGGCGGAGGCGCTGCGCGAGGAGCTGGGCAGGTCCATCGGCCTGGGCGGGCGGGCGCGCCGGTCGGCCTCCGCCCAGGAACGGGCCCGCATCAACGTGCAACGCCGCCTGGCCGACGCGCTGCGCCGCATCGCCGAGGGCAATGCCCGGCTGGGGGAGAGACTTTCGGCCTGCGTCCGCACGGGTGCGCTCTGCTCCTACAGCCCCGAACGGTTTCGCCAATAGGGCCTCAAAGCACAGCGGCATACCCCGCCTGCGGCGGGGAGCCGATAGGGAACGATTCGTTCCGCGGCTCGTCACGCCTCCTGGCTGAAGTCCCAAACCAGGAGGAGAACATGACCCGTCGCCTTGTCGTTTCCTTGGCCGTTTCGCTGCTTTCCCTTCCCGCCCTCGCCGGGCAGTCGAAGGAGGCCCAGGCCGCCTTCGCCCAGGCGAAGCAGGCCGTGGGGCTGGTGCCCGCGTTCCTGCGCGTGCTGCCCGACCCCTTGGTCGCGCCCATCTGGGAGCAGGTGGGGGCGCTGGAGATGAACCCCAACACCGCCCTGCCGGGCAAGACCAAAGAGCTGATCGGCATGGCCGTGGCGGCGCAGATCCCCTGCCACTACTGCGGCTACTCGCACACCCAGTTCGCCAGGCTCGAGGGCGCCACCGAGACCGAGCTGCACGAGGCGGCCGCCGTCGCCGCCCTCACCCGCCACTGGGCCACCGTCTTCGACGCGTTCTCCGCCCAGCCTGCGGAGCAGGCCGCCTCCGTGCCGGCGGAGGTCCAGGCCATCTACGCCGACATCGAGAAGACCCTGGGGGCGGTGCCGCCCGCCCTCCGCCGCTATCCCCAGGCCGCCTTGGCCCCCGCCTGGAAGGCCTTCAAGTCCGCCTCCTCCTACACGCTGCCGGCAAAGGACCGGGCGCTGATCGGGCTGGCGGTCTCCGCCCAGATCCCCAGCCCGGACTGCGCGAAGTTCTACCAGGAGGCGGCGAAGGCCGCGGGCGCCACCGAGCCGGAGATCGAGGAGGCCGTAGCCATGGCTGCCCTCGTCCGGGCGGGCAGCGCGGTGCTCAACGGCGCGCTCCTGGACGAGGCTGCCTACCGCAAGGAGGTCGACCAGATGGTCAAGCACGCGAAGGTCGCCATGAAGAAGGAGATGGCGAGGCGCTGACGCGACGGCGGCGCCGCACTGAGCGGGGCGGTCCGGGGAGCCGGGCCGCCCCGCGGTTTTCAGGCGGCCGCGGTGGCCTGCTGGGAGAGCTTCACCGAGACGATCTTGGAGATCCCCGGCTCCTCCATGGTCACGCCGTACAGGCTGTCGGCGCCTTCCATGGTGCGCTTGTTGTGGGTGATGACGATGAACTGCGAGGTGCGGCACATCTCCCGCACCATCTCGTTGTACCGGCCCACGTTGGCCTCGTCGAGCGGAGCATCCACCTCGTCCAGCAGGCAGAAGGGGGTGGGCTTGATGAGGAAGATGGCGAAGATCAGGGAGACGGCGGTGAGCGCCTTCTCCCCGCCGGAGAGCAGGTTCACCGAGACCAGCTTCTTGCCCGGCGGCTGGGCCACGATCTCCACCCCGGGCTCCGCCTCGGGGTTGGCCGGGTCCTCCACCAGCCGCAGCTCGGCCTCGCCGCCGCGGAAGAGGCGGGGGAAGACCTGCTGGAAGCGGTCGTTGACCAGCTGGAAGGTCTCCTTGAAGCGCTCCTTGGAGGCCCGGTCGATGCGGGCGATGGCCGAGCGCAGCTTGGCGATGCTCTCCTCCAGGTCCGCCTTCTGCCCGGAGAGGAAGGCGAAGCGCTCGCCCACCTCGCGCGCCTCGTCGATGGCGGTGAGCGAGACCTCGCCCAGCGCCTCGATCTTCTCCCGCAGCGAGTGCATCTTCTCCTCTGCCCCGGCCACGTCCAGCTGCAGCGCCGCTTCCCGCCGGGCCGCGGCCACGTCGGGCAGGGACATGAGGTTGCGCTCCCGCACCTGCTGCTCCAGGTGGGAGATCTCCATCCGGGTGCCCTGGACCTGCAGCTCCGCCTTGCCCCGCCGCTCGCCCACTCCCCGGGCCTCTTCGCGGGCCTGGCGCACTTCCTCGTCGCCGGAGCGCAGGCCCTCCTGCGCGCTCTCGTACTGGACCCGGGCCCTCCCCAGGTCGTTGCGCACCGTCTCCGACTCGCCCAGCAGGCGCTTGAGCTCGCGCTGGTCCTCCTCGCCCTTCGCCGAAAGCGCCGCGTCCCGCTCCTTGCCCTGGGCGATCTCCGCCTGCAGCTTCTCCCGCCGCGACTCCACCTCGGCGCGCGACTCCTGCAGGCGCGCGAGCGAGCGCGCCACGCCTTCGCGGCGCTCGGCCAGGGCGGCGGCGCTCACCTTCGCCTTGGTCACCTCGGCCTGGACCGCCTCCGAGCGCTCGCGCGCGGAGAGGAGCCCGCCCTGCAGGGCGCGCAGGCGGGCCTCGCGCTCGCTCTGCTCGCCCTCGCCCGCGGCCACCGCGTCGCGGGAGGCCTGCTCCTCGCGCTTCACCTCTCCCAGCGCGGTCCCCAGGCTCTCGGCCTCGTGGTGCAGCACCTGGTCGCGCTGGGCGATGCGGCCCAGGTCTTCCTGCAGCCGGGCGACGTCGCGCTCCAGGCGGAGCTGGGAAAGCTCCTCCTCGCGCTCCTCGTGCAGGAAGCGCTTCACCTGGGTGTCGGCGGCCAGCACCTTCGCCGCCAGCTCTTCCACGCGGCCGGTCGCCCGGTGCAGCTTCGCCTCCAGCTCCTGCACCGTCTCCGCCAGCTCCTGCACCTCGCGGCGCTTGTGCAGGAGCCCGTCCGCCACCCCCTCCAGCGCGCCGCCGCAGACGATGCCCTCCTTGTCCACCACCTCGCCGTCGGCGGAGACGAAGGTGCGCTCGCCGGGATCGCGCGCCCAGAGGGAGAGGGCGCGGGCCAGGCTGTCGCAGAGGAACACGTCCGCCAGCAGGTAGTTGCGCAGCCGCTCGTGCTCCGGGGCGCAGTCCACCACCTCCACCGCCCGCACCGTCTCCTCCGGCGCCGGCAGGTCGCGGGCTTCGGGCACCAGGGGGAGCTGCTCCATCTCCGTCAGGGGCACGAACGAGGCCCGGCCCTGGGCGGCCTTGCGCAGGTAGTCCACCGCCTTGAGCCCGGCGGCGTGGCTCTCCACCAGGATGAGCTGCAGCCGCTCGCCCAGCACCGCCTCGATGGCCCGCTCGTGGCGGGGCTCCACCTTGAGCACGTCCGCCACCAGCCCGTAGACGCCGTCGCGCCGGCGCTCCTCCTCCTCGCGGAGCATGATGGCTTTCACGCCCCGGCCGTAGCCCTCGAAGTTCTTCTGCAGCTCCAGCAGCGAGGTGAGGCGGCTGCGCCGGTCGGCCAGCTCCTCCCGCAGCTTGATGAGCAGCGCCTCGGTGTCGCGCTGTTCCTCGCGCCCCGCCGCCAGCTCCGCCTCGGAGGCGAGCTTGTGCTCGTGCAGCTCGCGCCGCCGCCCCTGGGTCTGCTGGAGCTTCTGCGCCAGCTCGTCGCGCTGCCGGGCGATCTCCTGGGCCCGCGCCTCCAGCTGCTCCTTCTCCGCCGCCGTCTTCTGCAGCCGCCCTTCCAGGTCCGCCTGGCGGCGCTCGAGGTTGACCAGGTTGGTGCGGTGGTTGGCGAGCTGGGTGAGGACGCTCACCGCCTGGTGGCGCTCGGCCTCCACCAGGTGCTGGGCCTCCTGGATCTCCTCCAGCGCGGCCTGCAGCGCCTCCTCCGCCTGCCGCTGCCGGGCCTGGTCCTCCGCGCCGGCGTCGGCCAGCTTCTGCTGCTCGGCCCGCAGGCCCTCCTCCTCACGCTCCACCAGCGTCAGGCGGACGCCGAGGAGCGAGACCTCCTCGGCGTGCTGGGCTTGCCGGGCGGCGATGGACTCGCGCTCCCGCCGGGCGAAGTCGATCTCCTGCTGGAAGAGGTGGAGCTGCTTGTCGATGCGGTGCGACTGGTCGGCCAGCTCCTGGACCTTCTTCTCGTCCTCCAAAAGGCGCAGCCGCTCGGCGGAGAGGCTGGCCTCCAGCCGCGCCGCGTGGGCCAGGGCCACCTGCTCCGCCTCCCCGGCCTCGGCCAGCTCCCTGGCCTGCGCCTCCTCGGTGTCGCGCAGGGCCAGGTACTGACGGCAGGAGGCGAGCAGCTCCAGCTCCCGCAGGTCGGAGCGCAGCTCGCGGAACTTCTCCGCCCGCTTCGCCGAGCGCTCCAGGTCCTTGAGGCGCTTGCCCACCTCGCCCACCACGTCGCCCAGGCGGAGGAGGTTCTGCGCGGTGGCCTCCAGCTTCCGCTCCGCCTGCTTGCGCCGGGCCTTGTACTTGGTGACCCCGGCGGCCTCCTCGATGATGGCCCGGCGGTCCTCGGGCTTGGCGCTGACGATCAGCCCGATGCGGCCCTGCTCGATGATGGAGTAGGCCCGGGTCCCCACCCCGGTGCCCAGGAACAGCTCGGTGATGTCCATCAGCCGGCAGCCGGCCTTGTTGATCTCGTACTCGCTGTCCCCGTTGCGGAAGAGGCGGCGGGTGACGGTGATCTCGGAGAACCCGGCGTACTGCGGCGGCACCAGCCGCCCGTCGTTCTGGAAGGTGAGGGAGACCTCCGCCATCCCGGTGGCGGACCGGGATTCGGAGCCGGAGAAGATCACGTCCTCCATGGCCCGGCCGCGCAGGTGCTTGGCGCTCTGCTCGCCCATCGCCCAGCGGATGGCGTCCACCACGTTGCTCTTGCCGCAGCCGTTGGGGCCGACCACCCCGGTGACGCCGTCGTCGAAGGAGAAGACCACCCGATCGGCGAACGACTTGAAGCCCGAGATCTCCAGGCGGCGGATCTTCATCGAAGCGCAGCATCACCAGAAACGCCGGCGATTCTCAAGCTTGATTCGGCACCCCCGCCTGTGCTTCAGCGCGCCGGCCGGGAGAGGTGCGCGCTGCGCGCGTCGCAGAAGCGCAGCGGCTCGTGGGCCCAGGGCCCGGCGTAGTCGACGCCGATGCGCGGCCCCCGCACGATCCGGGGCCGGCTGCGCCGGGGCAAGACCAGCAAGCTGCCGGTCGCGTCGCAGAGGTCGGCGCGGTTCTGCGAGAGCTTGACCCCGAACGCCTTGCAGAGATTGCCCGGCCCGCGGGCGCTGCGGTGCAGCCAGGGCAGCGAGCCTTCCACGGGCTCCGCGGCCCGGATGAGGACGGCGTTCGCCTCGGCGCCGGGGCCGCACACGCAGTTGAGCATGGGGTGGATGCCGTAGATCAGGTACACGTAGGCGTGGCCGGGCTCGCCGTACATCACCTCGGTGCGGGCGGTGCGGCCGGCCCGGGCGTGGCAGGCGAGGTCGTGCTCTCCGACGTAGGCCTCGGTCTCCACGATCCGGCCCAGTACCCAGCCGCCGCGCAGGCGCCGGGCCAGCACGCAGCCGAGCAGCGCCGGCGCCACCTTCAGCGCGTTGCGGTCGTAGAAGCTGCGCGGAAGCGGATCCACGCGGCTAGCTCTCTTCGGGGATCTCCGGCTTGCCGAAGCGGTCATCCAGGTAGATCTCGTACCCGATCGACCCTTCCACCCAGGGGAGGGAATTGTTGATCCGGGCGTGCTCCGGGTCCGCCTCCAGCTCCCGCTCCTCCTGCTCCAGCCGGCCCAGGTCGGGAAAGGCGAAGCGCAGGAGAACGGTGTTCATGGCGCCGGAGAGCCCATAGAGCACCTCGGGCACGCAGTACGCCCGCCCCCGGCGGTACTCGCGCAGGGCCCTCACCCCGCGCACGAACTCGTACAGGCGGCCCTGCCGGACCACTCCGCGCATGAAGAGGTACGCGCTCATGAGAGCGCCTGCCGCAGGTCGGCGATCAGGTCCTCGGGATCCTCCAGCCCCACGCTCATGCGCACCATCCCTTCGTCGACGCCGGCATGCCGCAGCTCCTCCGCGCTGTAGCCCGTGTGGCTGAAGAGGATGGGCAGGCTGGTGAGCGTCTCCGGCCCTCCCAGGCTGGCGGCCCGGGCGATCAGCTTCAGCCGGTCCCAGAAGCGGAAGGCCTTCTCCTTGCTGCCCAGGGTGAAGGTCACCATTCCCCCGAAGGCGCTCATCTGCCGCCGCGCCAGGTCGTGGTCCGGATGGCTGGGGAGTCCCGGGTACCAGACCCGCTTCACCGCCTCCTGCGACTCGAGCCAGCGCGCCAGTGTCAACGCGCTCGCCGACTGCCGCTCGAGGCGCACGGCGAAGGTCTTCAGCCCGCGGAGCAGGTCGTAGGCCACCTGGGGGTCGAGCACCGACCCCAGCTTGCGGGCGATCTCCCGGACCTTCTCCACCAGCTCCTTGCGGCCGGCGATCACCCCGCCCAGGTGATCGCTGTGCCCATTGAGGAACTTGGTGGCCGAGTGCATCACCAGATCCGCCCCCAGGGCCAGCGGCCGTTGCACCAGCGCCGGGGCGAAGGTGGAGTCGATGAGGGAAATCGCGCCCGCGCCCCGGCAGGCTTTGGAGACGGCCGCCACGTCCAGGATGCGCAGGTTGGGATTGGTGGGCGACTCGAAGACGCAGAGCCGCGCCCCGGGCCGGGCGCAGGCCGCCACCAGCCCCTCCGGCTCCACCCAGCGGGTCTTCACCCCGAAGCGGCTGAGCACGTCGCGCAAGAGCTTGTAGGTGCCGCCGTACAAGGCGGTGGCGGCCAGCACCTCGTCGCCGGCGGAGGCGATGGACATCACCGCCGCGGTCATCGCCCCCATCCCGCTGCCGAAGAGCACGCAGGCCTCGGCCCCCTCGATGCGCGCCACCGCCTCCTCGGCCGCCCGGACGGTGGGGTTCTCGTCCCGGCTGTACATGTAGAGGCCGCCTTCCCCGCGGGCATAGCGCTGCACCGCCTCCGCCCCTTCGAAGCGGAAGGTGGTGGACTGGATGATGGGCGTGGTGATGGGAGCGTTGGCCCCCTCCGGCGATCCGGCATGGGCCGCGATGGTGGCGAGCTTCATGCGGCGCGGTCTACCGCCTGCCACCGCGGCGTTCAAGGGCGGGAGGGGCGCAAAAAGAAAGCCCCCGGACGCCATGTCCGGGGGCTTCGAGAATTGAAGCGCTTCGTGCCGGACTGGCGGGGGGGGACCATTCGCCCGGCTTGCGTTACGCTTCGCGGTCTAGATAGAGCAGCATTCGTGCCAAGGCGCGTCATGCTGATTTTACACAATACCTACATGGACACACGTCGGTACATTGTTGCAGAAATGAAAGGCGCGATTTCAGCATCGCTAGAACGTGACCCACAAATCCCCACTCGGGGGAATCAGTTGAGCGCGAGCAGTTGCTCGAACTCGGGGGCCGTCTTGATGCCGTCGAACATCGGATCGGCGGCCAGCCAGCTGCGCACTTTCGCGGGCTCCTTCTCCAGCGCCTTGCGCAGGGCGGCGAGCGCGTCCGGCCGGCGATCCCAGAGCGAGTAGAGGGCGGCCACGTTGTAGTTGAGGAGCACGTCGTCCGGGTTCAGCTCCCGCGCCTGGGCGTAGCAGCGCTCCGCCTCCTGGTAGAAGCCCTTCTGGGCGTAGGAGATCCCCAGGTCGAGCCACCCTTCGTAGTTCTCCGGCTCCAGGCGGACCACCTCGTTGAGCAGGGCGATGGCCCCCCGGTAGTCGCCCTCGTCCATCAGCATGGCGGCCAGCTCGTGCCGGGCGAGCGGGTCCTGCGGGTCCAGCTCGATGGCGGCCTTGAACTCGGCCTTGGCCTCGTCGCGCTGGTCGAGGTCGGCGTAGGTCATGCCCAGGTTGAGGTGGGCGTCGGGGTATTCGGGATCGAGCTCGATCGCCTCCTTGTACTGCTCGATGGCCATGTCGTGGGCGTGGGTGGCGAGGAAGCAGGCGAGGTTGTAGTGCGCGGTCGGGCTCTCCGGCTCCAGCTTGAGGGCGGTGAGGTACTCGTCCAGCGCCTGCGCGAAGAGCCGCTTCTCGGAATAGACGGTGGCCAGGTTGTCGTGGGCGTGGGCCGATTCGGGGTCCAGCTCGATGGCCTTCTTGAACTCCTTGATCGCCTCGTCCAGCCATCCCCGGTCGGCCAGCTCGATGCCGCGCGAGTTGTGCTCGTCGGAGAGCGCGATGCGGTCCTTGTCCCGGCTCACGATCGAGGGTCCACCCGGTCGCCCGGCTTGGGCGGCGACC
>DATKAG010000108.1:0-3855 GCA_035498355.1 Myxococcales bacterium
GAGCGTCTTGGAGAAGGTGCCCAGGTGGATCACCTTGGCCGCGGGTTCCAGCCCGGCGATGGGAGGGAGGGCGGCGCCGCGGTAGCGCAGCTCGCAGTAGGGATCGTCCTCCAGCAAGGTGACGCCGTGCTCCGCCACCAGCCGGGCGATGCCCAGGCGGCGCGCAAGTCCCAGGGTGGTGCCGCGCGGGTTCTGGAAGTTCGGCACCAGGTAGACCAGCTTGGGGCGGAGATCCTTCAGCACCCGCTCCAGGGCGTCGACCCGCATTCCCTCCTCGTCGGTCTCCACCGGGTGGATCCGCGCCTCGTAGGTGGAGAAGGTCTGCAGGGCCGCGAGGTACGAGGGTGCCTCCACCAGCACCAGGTCGTCCTCGTCGATCAGGGCCTTCGCCACCAGGTCGATGCCCTGCTGGGAGCCGGCGGTGATCAGCACCTGCTCGGTGGTCGCCGCGAGCCCGCGCCGCGTCATCCGCTCCGCCACCCAGGCGCGCAGCGGGGTGAACCCCTCGGTGGGGCCGTACTGCAGGGCGGAGGCCGCGCCTTCGCCCGAGAGCACCTCGGCGTGGGCCCTGGCCAGCGCCTCCACCGGGAACGCTTCCGGCGCGGGCAGCCCGCCGGCGAAGGAGAGCACGTCGGGCCGCTCGGTGACCTTGAGGATCTCGCGGATCGCCGAGGCCTGCACGCGCGCCATCCGCCTGGCCAGCTCCGTCATCGGACCGCCTCCTTGCGCCGCCGGGGCGCCGCGGGCTCCAACTGCAGGGGAATGACCGTGGTCTCCTTCACCGTGGCGAGGACGATGGTGGTGGTGGTGCGCGTCACGCCGGGGAGGCGGCGGAGCGTGCGGGAGAGAAGCTCGTCGAGGGTGGCGGTGTTCCGGGAGACCACCTTGAGCAGGTACGAGTCCAGCCCGGCCACCCGGTGGCACTCGAGCACGTCGGGGATCTGCTGGATGCGGCGGATGAACTCCTCGTGGTGGCGGGGATGGGAGATGCGCACGCCCACGATGGCCCGGATGTCGCTGCCCAGCGCCCGGGGGTCGAGGCGAGCCACGTAGCCCAGGAGCGCCCCGCCCTCCTCCAGCTTGCGCACCCGGTCGGCGACCGAGGGCTGGGAGAGGCCCACCGCCTCGGCGATCTGCACCTGGGTGGTGCGCGCGTCGCGCTGCAGCAGGTCGAGGATCTGATAATCGATAGGATCCATCGCGCGACTCTTCAACAAATATAGGCAACAGACAGGATCGCCTATTCAAGTATAAGAGCCGTCCGGTCGCCCGTCAACGCTCGCGGCGGGCGCGCAGGCCGACCAGTTCGCCGGCGATGCGCTGGTGGCTGCGCCACTGGCCGTGCGCCGCCCCCAGCGACTCCAGGCGCATCAGCTCCCGCTCGGTGCGGGCGTCGATCGGCGAGGGCGTCCCTGCGCGCAGCGGCGTCCCGGGCAGGGGCATGAAGGAGTGGCTGTGCAGGCGCGCGCCCAGGGCCACCAGCTTGCGGCCCAACTGGATGGTGAGGGCCCGGTCCTCGTCGGTCTCCCCGGGCAGGCCGAGGAGGAGATCCACGTCCGGCCGGAACCCCGCCTCGAGCGAGTGCCGGACGGCCGCGACGATCTCCTCCACTCCGTGGCCCCGGTGCGTCTCCTGCAAGAGGCGCTCGGAGCCGGACTGGCCACCGATCACCAGGTCGCGGTTGTCCACGTAGCGGCGCAAGAGGCGCAGGGAAGCGGGGGTGAGGTGCTCGGGCCTGCACTCGGAGGGGAAGGTGCCGAAGTAGATGCTCCCCTCCGGCAGCTCCTCGCGCAGCGCCGAAAGAAGCGCTTCCACCGCCGCCAGGTTCACCGAGGTGTCCTGCGAGCCGTAGCTCAGGCAGGTAGGAGTGACGAAGCGCAGGTAGCGCACGCCGTCCCTCTTCATCCAGCGCACGTGCTGGCGGACGTTCTCCACGCTGCGGTGGCGGAAGCGCGCCTTGAACATGAACGGGGTCTGGCAGAACGAGCAGGCGTAGACGCACCCCCGGGTGATCTCCAGCGCGTTCCACTTCCCCGCCGGGGCGTTGAACCCGGGGAAGTCGTCCAGGGGCCGCCGCTCGCCCGGGCCGTTGGAGCGCAGGCGATCCCCTTCCAGCCAGGCGATCCCGGGGATGGACTTCGGGTCCTCGCCCTCCGCCAGAAGGCGCACCGCCGTGGTCTCGCCCTCGCCCAGCGCGGCCAGGTCGAACCCGGCCCGCAGCGTCTGCAGGGGCTCGGCGCTGGCATGGACGCCGCCGGCCACGTGCAGGACCCCCGTCACCTGCGCCTTCACCTCTTTCAGATCTTCGGCCGCCGCGGCGAAGTCGGGCGAGTAGAAGCTCCAGCCGGCGATGGGCCGCTGGCCGCGGCGCAGGCATTCCCGAAGCTCCTCGGCCATCTGGCCGGGCGAGCGCGCGAACACTACCCGCACGCGTTCCTGCACCGCGGCCGTGATCACGTTCAGGGCGGCGATCCCGCTGCGGGCGTGCTGGACGACGAACGTGCGCTGCACCGGGGCGATGATATCGTGCCGCGCGGCAATGCGCGTCTACACCGGGCTCGACGTCTGGTCCGACTTCGGCGGGCGCTTCCCCTGGAAGAGCCGCCTCATCGACGTGGGGTCGGGGGTGCGCATGGCGGTGGTGGACGAGGGCCCGCGCGACGCGCCCGTCACCTTCGTCTTGCTGCACGGAAACCCTACCTGGGGATATCTCTACCGGGAGTTCATCCGCCGGCTCTCGCCGCGCTACCGGGTGATCGTCCCCGACCACGTGGGATTCGGCCGCAGCGACAAGCCGCGCGATCCCCTCTGCTACACGCTGGAGCGGCACATCGACGACCTGGGCCGGGTGCTGCGCGAGCTTTCCCCCACCCGGGTGGTGCCGGTGATGCAGGACTGGGGCGGGCCCATCGGCATGGGCTGGGCCACCCGGCAGCCCGACAAGGTGGCCGGGGTGGTGGTGCTGAACACCTGGGCGTTCGTGCGCCAGCCGCGGCTCAAGCTCCCCTTGGTCTTCAAGCTGCTGGTGCTGGGGCGCGGGGGGTGGAAGCGGAGCGTGCGCTCCAACATCTTCGTGGAGCGCTTCCTCGCCCGCCTCGGGCCCAGGCGCCTCGGCGATCAGGAGCTGGAGCCGTACCGCGCGCCCTTTCCCACCCCGGACGATCGGGTGGGCATCGCCCGCTTTGCCCAGCTCATCCCGGAGACGAAGGATCCCTTCCACGAGTCGTACGCCGCCATGGCGTACATCGAGGACCACCTCTCGCGCCTGCGGGAGAAGCCGGCGCTGATCTGCTGGGCGCTGAAGGACCCCGCCTTCCGCAAGCCGCAGCTCGAGCGCTGGCAGGGACTGTTCGCGCGGGTGGACGGGCCGCACCTTCTGGAGGGCGCCGGCCACTACCTGCAGGAGGACGCGCCAGGGGCGATCCTCGAGCAGATGGAGCGCTGGGCCGCGGCGCTGTGAACCTGGAGGAGCAGGCCCGGATGCTGGCCAACCGGGTGCGCAAGGCCTTCCGCAAGCTTGCGCCCCGCTTCCAGCGCGAGAACGTGGGCGCCTTCCGCCTCTACGACCGCGACATCCCGGAGATCCGGGCGGCGGTGGACTGGTACGAGGGCCACCTGGTGGTGGCTGAGTACGGGCGCGAGCAGACGCGGGGCGCGCCTTTCCTGCCCACCGTCGCCCGCGCCGCGGCCGAGGCGCTGGAGGTGCCCTGGGAGCGCGTGCACCTCAAGGTGCGGCACACCGGAGAGAAGTACCGGCGGCTGGCGGGGACCGGCCACCGCCTGGTGGTCAGGGAGCGGGACTTGCGCTTCCAGGTGAACCTCGACGACTACATCGACACCGGCCTCTTCAACGAC
>DATKAG010000109.1:0-8973 GCA_035498355.1 Myxococcales bacterium
TCTTCCAGCAGTACCACCTGCTCGACTCCCTCACCGTGGCGGAGAACCTGGAGGTCCCGCTCAGCTACCGGGACATGCGCGCCAGCGAGCGCCAGGCGGTGGTGGCCGACGCGCTGGACCGCTTCGGCATCGTGGGGAAGAAGGACCTCTATCCCACCCAGCTCTCCGGCGGGCAGCAGCAGCTGGTGGGGGTGGCCCGGGCGGTGATCGCCAATCCCCGCCTCTTGCTCGCGGACGAGCCTACGGGCAACCTGCACTCCGAGCAGGGCGAGGAGATCATGCGACTCTTCCGCGAGCTGAACCGGCAGGGGACCACCATCGTGCAGGTGACGCACTCCGAGGCGAACGCCGCCTACGGCAACCGCGTGGTGCGGCTGCGGGACGGCTGGATCGAGACGTGACCCGGATCATCGCGGCGGACGACCAGCCCGACGTGCTGGAGGCGCTCCGCCTGCTCCTCAAGCGCGAAGGGATGGCCATGGTGCCCGCCACCTCGCCCGCCGGGGTGCTCTCGGCCCTGGAGCGGGAGGATTTCGACGCGGCGCTGATCGACCTGAACTACGCCCGCGACACCACCAGCGGCGGCGAGGGGCTGGACCTGCTCTCGCAACTGCGCACCCTGGACCCAACGTTGCCGGTGGTGGTGATGACCGCCTGGGGGAGCGTGGAAGGCGCGGTGGAGGCCATGCGCCGGGGGGCGCGCGACTACGTGCAGAAACCCTGGGACAACTCGCGCCTGCTGGTCACCCTGCGCACGCAGATCGAGCTGGGGCGGGCGCTGCGCCGCAGCCGGCGGCTGGAGGAGGAGAACTCGCGGCTGCGGGGGAACGCGCCGCAGATGATCGCCCGCTCCGCCGCCATGCAGACGGTGCTCCGGGTGCTGGAGAAGGTGGCCCCCAGCGAGGCCAACGTGCTGATCACGGGCGAGCACGGGACGGGCAAGGAGGTGGTGGCGCGCTGGTTGCACGGCGCCTCCCGGCGCGCGGGCAAGCCGCTGGTGACGGTGAACGCGGGCGGGGTGGCGGAAGGGGTGTTCGAGAGCGAGCTCTTCGGGCACGTGCGCGGCGCCTTCACCGACGCCAGGACGGAGCGGGCCGGCGCCTTCGAGGTGGCCGACGGCGGCACCCTCTTCCTCGACGAGGTGGGCAACATGCCCCTGCAGCAGCAGGCCAAGGTGCTGCGGGTGCTGCAGACCGGCGAGTACAACCCGGTGGGCTCGAGCAAGGTGAAGCGCGCCGACGTGCGGGTGATCGCCGCCACCAACGCCCGCCTGCCCGAGGAGGTGGCCCAGGGGCGCTTCCGCGAGGACCTGCTCTACCGGCTGAACACGGTGGAGGTGCTGCTTCCCCCCCTGCGCGACCGGCCCGAAGACATCCCCCACCTGGCCCAGTTCTTCCTTGGCCGCATCGCGGAGCGGGGAGCCACCGCGGCGCGCAGGTTCTCCGCCGAGGCGCTGGATTCGCTGGTGCGGCATCCCTGGCGGGGGAACGTGCGCGAGCTGGAGCACGCGGTGGAGCGCGCGGTGCTCCTCGCCTCGGCCGAGGAGATCGGGCCCCAGGACCTCTTCCTCGGCGCCCCGGCGCAGGGGCCGGCCCTGCTGGAGCGGATGACGCTGGACGACGCCGAGCGGAACCTCATCCAGCGGGCGCTCGCCCGCTGCAGCGGCAACGTCAGCGAGGCCGCCCGGGAGCTGGGGGTCTCGCGCAGCGCCCTCTACCGCCGGCTGCAGCATCATGGTTTGAAAGCTTCGTGATCGGGCGGAAGAAGAAGCGGCGGCTGGCGCACGATCAGCACATCTTCCTCCTCTCGCTCGCCGCGGGCGCCCCGGCGCTGGTCGCCACCGCCGTCCTCCTCTGCATCTCTGTCGACGATGCCAAGCTGCGCTGGACGGTGGGCGCGGTGGTGGCGATGGCCTGGCTGTTCATTTCCCTGGCCGCGCGCGAGCGCGTCCTCCGGCCCCTGCAGACGGCGGCGAATCTGTTGGCCGCGCTGCGGGAGGAGGATTTCTCGGTCCGCGGCCGGGGAGCGCGCACCGGCGACCCGCTGGGCGAGCTGCTCCTGGAGATCAACCAGCTCGCGGACACCTTGCACGCGCAGCGGGTGGGATCGCTGGAGGCGGGGGCGCTGCTGCGCCGGGTGATGGACGAGATCGAGGTGGCGGTGCTGGCCTTCGACGGCCAGGGGAAGGCCGTGCTGGCGAACCGGGCCGCGGAGAGGCTCCTGGGCGTGCCCTTTTCCCGGCTCCTGCAATCGGGCGGGCTGGACGCGCAGCGGCTGCGGCTCACCGAAGCTTTGGCCGGCGAGTCGCCGCGGGTGCTGGAGCTGAACCTTCCCGGCGCCAGCGGCCGCTTCGAGGTGCGGCGCAGCACCTTCCGCATGGGAGGCCTGCCCCACCAGCTCCTGGTGCTGGCGGACCTGCGCCGGGCGCTGCGCGAGGAGGAACGGCTCGCCTGGCAGCGCCTGGTGCGCGTCCTGGGGCACGAGATCAACAACTCGCTGGCGCCCATCCACAGCATCTCCAGCGCCCTCAAAGGGGCCTCGCCCGAGGACGTGGAGGCGGGGTTGGCGGTGATCGGGCGGCGGGCGGAGGGGCTGATGCGCTTCATGAGCGCGTATACCCGGCTGGCGCGGCTTCCCCCGCCGCAGCTCGCCACGGTGGACGTGACCGCCTGGGTGAACCGGGTGGCGGCGCTGGAGAAGCGGCTGCAGGTGACGGTCCGCGAAGGCCCGGCCGTCTCGGTACAGGCGGACGCCGATCAGCTGGAGCAGCTTCTCATCAATCTGGTGCGCAACGCAGCCGACGCGGCGCTGGAGACGGGCGGCGGGGTGGAGGTGAGCTGGAGCGTCGGGCAGCGGCAGCTGGAGATCTGCGTAGAGGACGAGGGGCCGGGCGTGGCCAGCACCGCGAACCTCTTCGTGCCTTTCTTCACCACCAAGCCGGGCGGCTCGGGCATCGGCCTGGCCCTCTCCCGGCAGATCGCCGAGGCCCACCAGGGATCCCTGGGCCTGGAGAACCGGCGCGACCGCCGCGGCGCCCGCGCCCGGCTGCAGCTTCCCCTCAGTAGTGCACCGTTACCGTGAGCGCGCCCTTCTCCAGCGGAATGTCCCCGGCCACCAGCCGGGGCGGGGCCGCGTCGAAGGCGACCAGGGCCGGCTGGCTGAGCCACAGGTGTCCGGAGGTAGCCTGCACGCGGCAGGAGCGCATCACCACCGCCCCCACCCGGAAGCTCTGGGAATGGTGCCTCGCCGCCGCGGGCAATGCGGCCAAAGAGAGGGCGAGGAGGAGAGTGCGCCTCATGGGCAGGATCTGCTCGCCGCCTCTCGATGCCGCAATACTCACAAGGGCCAATCTGTGATCTTCCGTACGGCGGGGCCCCCGAACGTCGGAGAGTCAAACATCCTCGAGCGCAACCTTGGCGGATGTTCTCCGGCCGCCTAACTTGCCTGCCCATGCGCTCTCTCTTGCCCTTCTGCCTTCTGGCCCTTTGCTCCTGCTTCCGCAATCCGGTGACCGGGAAGTCGCAGCTGGACCTGCTTCCCGAGTCGCAGGAAGTGCAGCTGGGGGCGCAGGCGAAGGCGGAGACGGAGCAGACTTACGGGATCTACAAGGAAAAACCGGAGCTGAACCAGTACGTCGCGGAGGTGGGGAAGCTGCTGGCCAGCAAGAGCGCGCGGCCGAACCTGCCGTATTCGTACGAGATCGTCGACGACGCCAGCGTCAATGCCTTCGCCCTGCCGGGAGGGCCCATCTTCATCACCCGCGGCCTCCTCGGGTACCTGAACACCGAGGCGGAGATGGCCGCGGTGCTGGGGCACGAGACCGGGCACGTGGCGGCGCGGCATTCGGCGAACCAGATGAGCAAGCAGCAGGTGGCCCAGATCGGCCTGGGGCTGGGCTCCATCCTCTCGCCCACCGTGGCCTCGGCGGCGCAGGTGGCAGGGGCGGGGCTGCAGGTGCTCTTCCTCAAGTACTCGCGCGACGACGAGACGCAGGCCGACGAGCTGGGGTTCCGCTACATGACCGAGGCCGGCTACGACCCGACGCAGATGATCCCGCTCTTCCAGATGCTGGACGGAGTCTCCAACCAGGCGGGGGCGGGGAAGACGCCGGAGTGGCTGCAGACGCATCCCGACCCCGGCAACCGGCTGGCGGCGACGCAGCAGCGGCTGAAGACCGAGCTGAAAGGGTCGACCCAGGGGATGAAGGTGGAGCGCGACAAGTACCTGAAGATGATCGACGGGATCGTCTTCGGCGACGACCCGCGCCAGGGTTACTTCAAGGGCGACACCTTCTATCAGCCGGAGCTGAAGTTCCAGTGGACCCTGCCCGCGGGCTGGGCGCATCAGAACACGCCCCAGGCGGTGGCGGCGCAGAGCCAGAAGCAGGATGCCATCCTCCAGCTCCAGGCGGTGGGGAAGATGACGCCGGAGGAAGCGGCGCAGAAGCTCTTCTCGCAGCAGGGCGTGCAGGCGGGGCAGCCGGTGGCGGTGAAGAACGCGAAGATCGCCCGTTCCTTCGTGGCCCAGTCACAGCAGGGCACCATCGAGGGCGTGGCCGCCTTCCTCTCCCGCCAGGGCAATACGTACCTGCTCGCCGGCTACACCCCGCAGGGTGGCCTGGCGGCTTACGGCAAGCTCTTCCTCGACTCGATGGGCTCATTCGCCGAGCTGACCGATTCCAACGCCATGAACGTCAAGCCCGCGACGGTGAAGCTCGTCCACCTCGACCAGCCGATGTCCCTCTCCGACTTCAACGGCAAGTACCCTTCCACGGCCAAGCCGGAAACCATCGCCCTGATCAACGGCCTCGACAAGGGCGCCCAGCTCCCCGCCGGCTACGCCAAGCAGATCATCGGCGGCACCGGCCAGCCCCAGTGAGAGCTACGGCTCGGGCGGCGGGGGTTCGTGGTCGAACTTGAGCTGTTCGAGGGGGACGGGGCGGGAGAAGTAGTAGCCCTGGGCGCGTTCGCAGCCCAGGCGGCGCAGGAGCTCCGCCTGCCGGGCGTTCTCCACGCCCTCGGCCACCACGTCGATGCCCAGGCCTTTCCCCAGCAGCAGGATGCTCTGGATGATCTTGATCTTCCGCTCGTCGTCGCCCATCGCGCCCACGAAGGAGCGGTCGATCTTCAAGGCGTCGATGGGCAGCTCGTGCAGGTAGCTGAGCGACGAGTAGCCGGTGCCGAAGTCGTCGATGCAGAGCCGCACGCCGGTGCCGCGCAGCTGGGTGAGGGCGGCGATGGCGGCCGCTCCGTTCCCGATCAGCATGCTCTCTGTCAGCTCCAGGCGCAGGCGGGAGGGCTCGATGCGGAAGCGGGCCAGCATCTCCTTCAGCTCGGCGCAGAACTCCGGCTGCAGGAGCTGCCGGCCGGAGAGGTTGACGGAGAGGTTCAGCCGCTCGGGCAGGGCGGAGAGCGCGCGGCAGGCCTCGTCCAACACCCAGCGGCCGAGGGGCACCACCAGCCCCGTTTCCTCCGCCAGGGGAATGAACTCGCTGGGCGGCACCAGGCCGCGCTCGCGGTGCTCCCAGCGCACCAGCGCCTCCACCCCCAGGGTGCGCCCGCTGCCCAGGTCCACGATGGGCTGGTAGTGCACCCGCAGCTCGCCGCGCTCCAGCGCCCGGCGCAGCTCGTTCTCGATGCGCAGCGCCGCCATCGCCCGCTCGTGCATCGAGGAGTCGAAGACCGCGTGCCGGCAGCCGCGCACCTTGGCCCGGTACATGGCCGTGTCCGCGTCGCGCAAGAGGTGCTCCACCCGCTCGGTGGTGGGGCCGCCCAGGGCGATGCCGATGGAAGCGCCGGCGAACACCTCGTGGCCCTCGATCAGGTAGGGCGGGGCCAGCGAGCGGTGCACGCGCTCCGCCACCGAGATCGCCTCCTCGTCGCTCGCCACCCCTTCCACCAGGAGGGTGAACTCGTCGCCTCCCAGGCGGGCCACCGTATCGCCCGCGCGCCGGCAGCTCTCCAGCCGCCGGGCGATCTGCACCAACAGCTCGTCGCCCGCCCGGTGCCCCAGGCTGTCGTTCACCACCTTGAACCGGTCCAGGTCGAGGAAGAGCACGGCGAAGCGCGCCGCCTCGCGGCCCTTGGCCCGGGCGAACGCCACCTCCAGCCGGTCCTTGAAGAGCGCCCGGTTGGGCAGCCCGGTGAGCGGGTCGTAGAAGGCGGCCTGCAGGAGCCTCGCCTGCGCCTTGCGCCGGGCGGTGACGTCGCTGGCCGCCACCAGCAGCGCCCGCCGGCCCTCGAACACCACCTCGTGCACCGAGAGCTCGAGGTCGTGCGCCTCGCCGGACGCCGTCCGGTGCCTCTCCACCGCGGGCGAGCCGGCGCGCTGCTCGGCGGCGGCGCCCGGGTCGAGGCGCAGGTCGGCGGAGCGCAGGGTGAGGAACCTCTCCCGCGGCCAGCCGTAGTGGCGCACCGCGGCCTCGTTCACCGCCAAGAAAGCGCCGGTGTCCGCGTCCTCCACCCACATGGGCTGGGGATTGTTCTCGAAGAGGATGCGGTAGCGCTCCTCGGAGGCGCGGAGCGCGTCCAGCACCCGCACCCGCTGCGTCACCTCGCGGGTGAGGAGCAGCGTCGACTGCTCGCCGTGGTACTGCACGGGGCTGGCGCTCACCTCCAGCACCGTCTCCGCGTTGCCCTTCTTCAGCACCGTCTCGAAGCGGCGCCCGCGGGCGATGGCGGCGCGCGCCACCCCCACGTCCGACCAGAGGGCGTGCACCGACGATCCCACCAGCCGCTCGCGGGGAACGCCGAACAGCTCGCTGGCGCGCGGGTTGGCGTCCCGCACCACCCCGGAGCGCGACTCCACCACGATCAGCGCCTCGGAGACGCTCTCGAACAGGTCGCGGTACCCTCGCTCCACCTTGCGCAGCATCTCCTCCGCCGGCTTCTGCTCGATCACCTTGCCCAGCTCCGCGCAGGCCCGGGTGATTCCGGCCAGCAGCGCATCGTCGGGCGGATCCTGGGCGAGTGAGAAGAATTCGACCGCCGCCACCGTCTTCTGCCTGGCGACCGCGGGGAAGGCGAACACCGCCCCGGCCCCTTCGTCGGAGTCCGGGCGCCACTGGGGCGATCCCTCGCGCAGCACCTGCTCGGCCAGCCCGGGCGCGCGGCCCCGCCGGCGCCGCTCGGCCACCCGGCGCATGGTGCTCAGCCGCTCGGGGCGCTCCAGGTGCCAGACGCTGCGCGTGCCCAGGTCGCCGGTGCCGATGGAGAACTCCACCCGGCCCGCCTGCCAGCCGGTGGCCTCGCAGATCCGCTGCAGCGCGGCGCGCAGCGCATCCTCGAGGCTGGGCGCCTTCTGCGCCGCCTCGCGGACGGAGTGGAGGAGCTTGGGGTCGCGAGCCGTAGGGGGAGGTGTCACCGACCGAGGTTACGCACCCTCCCCGGGTGCGAGAAAAGGGGCTTGGGGTGGAGGGCGGGAGCCGGATGTGCGCCGGCGACCGACCCGGGAGCACCCTGCGGCACCGTGGTCTGGCAGGGAACCCGCGTCGGCTCCGCGCGATTCCCCGGACAGACTACTCGGGCATCTCGTGCTCGAGCAGCCCCTCGGGCTGGGAACGCTCCGTCCCGAAGGGCGCTCCCGCCGGGGTCGCGGGCGTGAAGCGCGTCGCCACGTCGCCGACGGTGAAGAAGAGGAGCAGCCCCACGAACACCAGGGAGGTGACGAAGACCAGCCGGGTCATCCCCGAGGACTCCTTCAGGTGCATGAAGATCAGCGCCACCAGCGCGCTCTTGGTGCAGGCGATGGCCAGGGCGATGAAGAGCGCCCAGTGGCCCAGGTGCTGCTTGCCGGTCAGGTACGTGAGCACGGTGAAGAAGAGCAGGGCGATCCACACCACCACGTAGGGGATGGCGGAGTGGGCGTGCTTCCCCGGCTCGCCGCCCGGGTGCAGGGTGGCGCTGGCGTGTCCGCTCGCTCCGCTCTCTTCGCTCACGCTCGACGCTCCTCAGATCAGGTACAGCAGCGGGTAGAGGAAGATCCAGATCAGGTCGACCAGGTGCCAGTAGAGGCCGCCCAGCTCCAGGCCGGTGTAGTACCGCGACGAATAGCGACCCTGCAGCGTGCGCCAGAGGATCCAGGTGAGCACGCTCATCCCGATGACCACGTGCAGGCCGTGCAGCCCGGTCATGAGGAAGTAGAGCGAGTAGAACATCGCCGCGCCGGGGATGGGCACTTCCTTGAAGGCGTAGAACTTCCCCGGCAGCGCCCGCTCGTGGAAGTGCTCGGTGTACTCGATGGCCTTGATGCCGAGGAAGGCGAGGGCCATGAGGATGGTGAGCACCAGGCAGACCGCCGCGGCCCGCGGCCGGTCGGTGCGGGCGAAGTGGATGGCCAGGGCCACGGTGAAGCTGGAGGTGATCAAGACCACCGTGTTCACCGTCCCGGCGGCGAGGTTCAGGTGCCGGCTGCCATCGGCGAAGGCGAGGGGGAACTCGAAGCGGTAGACGGCGTATCCGGTGAAGAGCCCGGCGAAGAGGAGGATCTCGGTGGCGAGGAAGAGCCACATCCCCAGCCGCATGGCCTCGTTCTGCCGGGCCAGCGAGGAGAAGTGGTGGCCGATGATCCCTTCGGGGATCCCCATCGCCTCATGCGACACGGATCACCCCCGGCGGCTCGTGCGTGCGGTAGTCGTGCGGCATCTGGGTGATGGTGGGGATCTCGTCGAAGTTGTGGGTGGGCGGCGGCGAGGCGGTCATCCACTCGAAGCCCTTGCTCCCCCAGGGATTGGGCACCGATCGCTCCCCGTAGCGCAGGGCGATGGCCAGGTAGATGAGGATGATGATGAACCCGAAGCCCAGCAGGGTGGCGCCGGCGGTGGAGGCCACGTTCAGCGCCTGGAAGTGCTCCGGGTACTGGTAGTAGCGCCGGGGCATCCCGAAGTTGCCCAGCAGGAACTGGGGGACGAAGGTGGCGTTGAACCCGAGGATGATCAGCGAGGCGGCCACCAGCCCCCAGCCCTCGGAATAGGTG
>DATKAG010000110.1:0-2224 GCA_035498355.1 Myxococcales bacterium
TGGGCCTGTCGGCCCTGGCGGAGAAGAAGGTCACCCTCTGTCACTACCCGCCGGGCCATCCCTCGAATTTCCACACCATCTCCGTCTGTGAGTCCGCGGTCACCGCCCACCTCCACCACGGCGATGAGCTGGGCTCCTGCCCATCGGGATGCCGGCTCAACGCGTCGCTCTGCGACGACGGGGACGGTTGCACCGTGGATACCTGCGACGCCAACGGCGTCTGCCATCACAGGCCGGTGAGCTGCGACGACGGCAACGCCTGCACGGTCGACAGCTGCCGGAGCGGAGTCTGCGTGAACGAGCCGCGCGACTGCGCCGTGGGAGACAGGTGCCTGGCGGGGTTCTGCAACGCGAACGGCGACTGCGAGACCGCGCCGGTCAGCGGCGATCCGCTCTGCAACTTCTGCGGGGATGGGCTCGCGCAGCCAGGCGAGCAATGCGACGGACAGGACCTCAAGGGGCAGACCTGTGTGACCCTCTTCGGACCCGACCGCCCTGCCAACGGCCTTCGTTGCAACGCGAATTGCCAGTTCGACGTCTCTGGTTGCGCACCGCCGGATCCAGGAGAGGATTACTGATCTCAGCGCGCGTCCCCGAAGCCGAGGACGCGGCGGGTCCAGGAGAGCTCCAGCGCGGGGTCGGCGAAGGTGACGCAGTCCCCGTCCGCACGCTGGGCCAGCTCGTCGAACTGCTCTGGCGCGACCGGGCCGGTGATACGGGCGCCGGCAATCCCGGCGCCCAGCCTTTGCGCGTCCCGCACCGCCTCGGCCGCGCCTTGCTCGCGGAACACCTGCGCGCCCTCCCGCAGGGCCTCGATCCAGTCGACTGCCTGGGGCCCGTCCAGCACCACCGCGACCCTGCGCTGCAAATCCTCGCCCCGATGTTCCAGCGCCCGCGAGAGGTAGCTGTGCGGCGCGTCCCGCAGCCGCCCGTGGATCGCGTCGAGCAGATCCAGGGGAAAGGGGCTCCCGGGACAGAGCACGACGTCGAGGGTGGCGTACGGATCGATCCGCAGCCGCGCGTCGATGGCTTTCAGGATTTCACCGCGGCGCGCGAACAGATCCTCTCCCCGGAACCAGAGCGCCACATGCTGCGCGCCGGGCTCTTGCGGGCCGAAGCCGTCCACCCCTGCCCCGGCCAGGTGCGGCCGGGGCCACTCGTCGAGCCGGCGGCCCAGGCGCTCTTCCGCGGCCAGCACCGTCCGCAAGAGGTCCTCCTCGCTGAACGCCGGCGTGCGGCGCACGCGGTAGGGGGGAGCGGGATCGAAGAGCACGCCGTCCTCGGCCGCGGTAGCGCGCATCGCGGTTCCCGGCAGGAGCGAGAGCGGGAACACCTGCGCCTCGGAAGCCAGACCGTTCGCCTCCAGGAAGTCCATCCCCCGCAGCACGTCGTCGGGCGTGTCTCCGGGCAAGCCCACGATCAGGTCGACCAGCAGCTCGATTCCCTCCCCGTGGAGCATCCGCGTAGCTTCGGCCACCTTCTCGGGCGAGCCGCCGCGCCGCACCCGCTTCAGCGTCTGCCGATTCACCGACTGCAGGCCGATCTCCAGCCGATCGAATCCCGCCCGCTTCAGCTTGCGCGCCAACTCAGGCGTCAACCCCTCGGCGCGAACCTCGGCGAAGAAGGTGAGCGCGCGGGAGGCGTTCTCCAGGGCGAGCGCGTCCAGAAGCGGCTCGAACTGTGGCCGGTGGTTGAAGGTGGGGTCGAGGAAGACCACCTCCCGGGCGCCTTTCTCGCGCAGCGCCGCCACCAGCCGCGCGCTTCCGGGAACGTCGAGGGTGCGCAGCACGCTGGAGGAGCGGGGGTAGAAGCAGAAGGTGCAATGGGAGCGGCAACCCCGGACGGTCTCCACGTAGGTGGACCGCTGCGGCTCCACCGGAACCAGGCCCTCCAGGTAGGGCGAGGGGTAATCGGCGAGAGCGAACGCGGGGGCCGGCTGCGGCGCGAACGCGGTGAATCCCAAGGGCCCGCGCAGGGCCACGCCCGGGATGCCCGAGGGGCTCTTGCCCTCGAGCAGCGCCGCCATCACCCCGGCGAAGGTCTCCTCCGCCTCCCCCGCGATCGCGATGTCCGCCCCGGGTTGCTGGAGCAGCCAGGCGTTGTCGGGGCCCACCTCGGGCCCGCCCACCAGCACGCGCGTGCGCGGAGAGCGCCGCTTCACCTCCCGCGCCAGGTGCATGCTGCGCTCGCTGTTCCAGAGGTAGAGCGAGAAGCCGACGAAGTC
>DATKAG010000111.1:0-8576 GCA_035498355.1 Myxococcales bacterium
AGTTCGTCGGCGCCCTCGGCCGTGGCCTGGACGTGCTCCGCTGCTTCGGCCCGCGCGACCGCTGGCTGGCGAACCAGGAGATCGCCTCCCGCACTGGCCTCGCCCGGCCCACCGTCTCCCGGCTGGTCTACACCCTCACCCAGCTGGGCTTCCTCCGCCACGCCCTCTCCACCCGCAAGTACGCCCTGGGCAGCGCCGCGGTCAGCCTGGGCTACTCGGCGCTCTCGCAGATCGACATCCGCCGCACCGCCCGCCCTCTCTTGCACGCCCTCTCCCAGCAGACCAACGCCAGTGTCCACCTGGCCATCAACGACGCCCTCTACATGCAGGTGGTGGACACCTACTGGCACTCCGCCGTGTTCGTCATCGACATCGGCTCCCGGGTGCCGCTGGTCACCACCTCCATCGGCCGCGCCTACGTCTGCGCCCTGCCGGAGGAGGAGCGCAAGTCGGTGCTGGAGCAGATCCGCGTGCGCCGCCCGGCGGAGTGGTCCCTGGCCCGGCGGCGCTTCGAGGAGGCCTTCCGCGACTACGAGCAGTACGGTTTCTGCCTCGGCCTGGGCGACTGGCGCCGCGACGTCAACGCGGTGGCGGCGCCCCTCGACCCCCGCGACGGCACCCGCCCGGTGGTGGTGGGGTGCAGCGGCGCCGCCTTCCAGCTCAGCCCCGATTTGCTCAAGCGCGACATCGGCCCGCGCCTCCTGGCGCTGATCGGGAACCTGCGCTCGACGCTGCACTCCGACCACGCGGAGTGAAGGCAGCGCGAGCTTGGCATGCAGAGTTGCGCAGGGTGTCCCCGAATCTCAGCTCCAATCGAGATTCCCCCAGTTCCTGGACTACGGCGTCGGCGCCCAGAAGGCGCACTGGTGGTCGGCGGCGAAGCCCGTTTCCGTGGAAGGAGTGGGCGGAACGAGCGACTGGATGTTGTCGGCCGTGGCGTCGTACTTCCGCCAGAGCGGAGTGAAGAACCAGTTCGGGTTCCCCAGCTTGGCGAAGTTCGTCCAGTAGGACACCATCGCCTTGGAGAGTCTCTGCTGGTCGCGAGTGAGCGCGGGGTGGGGGATCGCCGATCGCAGGCCGAACAGGTACTGGATCTCCGAGGCGTGCGCCGAGCCGTAGGGGAAGAACGATCCGTCGGCCTCCTGGAAGGGCGGGAGGAAAAGCTGCGGGGCGTTCTCGTCGTTGAACTCGTAGGCGTGGACGGGGACCCACTGCGAGAGCAGGCGAACCGCCTTGCGCGAGTTGCAGGCGAAGACGGCGTCGGTGCCCAGGGCGGAGAGCGCGAGGTCGGGATTCGGATAGTTCGCCAGCGGGTACCTGGTGGCGAGAAACGCCGCCGTCGGCGCGTTCACGCCCAGCGTGGCCTGGATGAAGGCCAGGTACGTCGCGGGAGCGACCAGGGTGGGCGGGGTGGTGCTCACGGCCGTGAGGCCGACGAAGAGGCGCCACTCGTCGTGGTTCGAGCCCTCGATCACCGGCACCTGGTTGAACTGCCCCGAAGCGAACGCCGTGCCGGGCGACTGGGTCAGCACCTTGCCGTCGATGTCCGGCACCACCGAGGTGGGGCCCACCGCGTTGCGGGCGTCGAGCAGGGTCGCCACCGGGGCGGCTCGCAGGCAGGTGGCCGTCTGGTCGGTGCACCCGGCCGCGCCGGCGATCGCCGTTCCCAGCGTCTCGAGCGCGGCCATCGGCGGGAAGGTGAGGGCGTAGGCCCCGCTCTCCACGATGGCGTGCTGGAAGAGGCCGGCCGAGAGCGGCGAGGTGAGGTGCGAGTGGACGCTCAGGCCGCCCGCGGACTCGCCGAAGATGGTCACCCGCCGGGGGTCCCCGCCGAAGCGGGAGATGTTGCGCTGCACCCAGCGCAGGGCGGCCTGCTGATCCATCAAGCCGTAGTTGCCCGAGACGTGGTCGGGCGATTCTGCGGTCAGCGCAGGATGGGCGAGGAACCCGAACACGCCCAGGCGGTAGTTGATCGTCACCACCACCACCTCCCGATCGACGAGGTCGGCCGGATCGTAGTCGTCGCTCTCGCCCACGATCAGGGCGCCACCGTGGATCCACACCATCACCGGCAGCAGCCGGCCGTCGTCGTGGTCGTCCCAGTCGCCGTGGTGGTCCTCGCGGGCTGGGGTGAAGACGTTCAGGTAGAGGCAATCCTCGCTGGTGCTGGCGAGGCCGAAGGGCCCGGCGACCTGGGGGCAATGGTTCGCGAACTCTCTGGCGTCGCGCACGCCGTGCCAGCGCGCGTGGGGCTGCGTCGGCCGCCAGCGCAGGTTGCCCACCGGCGCCGCGGCGTAGGGGATGCCGAGGAACTTGTCGACGCCGCGCTCGTGCACTCCCCGCAGCAGGCCCTCGGTGGTCTCCGCCACCGGCGCCCGGTCGTGGCGGTCGTGGGCGAAGGCCGCGGCCGGGAGGACGAGCGCGAAGGCGGCGAGAGTGCGAAGCATGGCCGATGAATGGACGGTGCCCATGTTTGGGATCCCCAAGTTGATTTCACTACGCGGAATTGGATTACGCGGCTTGCTTTCGGCCGGCGGAGCCTAGCCGAGTTGCCCGAAGGAGAGAAAGTCCGCCTCGGGGCCGGGGTGTTTTGCGCCCGGGCCCGCCTGCGGCTATGAGCACTTGCGCGATGTCCCTCTTCCCCTGCTACCGCGGCAGCGTCAATGCCTGGGAGTGCGACGAGAACGACCACCTCAACGTCCGCTACTACCTCGCCAAGTCGAACCAGGGGCTGCCCCTGCTGCTCGGGCACCTGGGCCTTTCGCCCGCAGCGCGCCCGCGCATCCGCCTCCAGCACGTGCGCTTTCTCAAGGAGGCGCGGACGGCTACGCCGCTCACCGCCGCCGCCGGCCTGGTGGAGGGCGGCCCGTCGGGGATCAAGCTGTACGGCGAGGTCCGCCACAGCCAGAGCGGGGAGCCGCTGGCCACGATCCTCACCGAGGTGGACTTCCCCGGCGCGGGGCCCGTCGCGCCTGCCGCCGATGCGCCCCGCTGCACGGTGCCGGAGCACGGGGCCCCGCGCGGCGTCGCCCCGGACAGTCCCGTGCTTCGCCCCGATCGCGGCCGCCTGGGGGAGATGGGCTTCGTGGAGATCGGCCGTGGCGCCATCGCCGCTGCCGAGTGCGACCTGTCGGGCGAGATGGAGCCGTACCAGTACGTCGGGCGCATGTCGGACAGCGTGGTCAATCTCCTCGCGCAGTTCCAGACGGACGAGGAGCTCTCCCGCCGCTCGCTGGGCGTGGAGGGCGGCGCCCTGGTGGAGCTGCGCATCGCCTTCCACGCCCCGCTCCACGCCGGCAGCTTCTTCACCATCCACTCCGGCGTGGCGGAGCTGGGCCGCAAGACGCAGCACTTCGTCCACCTCTTCTTCGACGAGCTGTCCGGAAAGTGCGTGGCCACCGCGGACGGCATCGCGGTGGCGATGGACCTGGCCACCCGCAGGGCCATCGAGCTGCCCGAGGCGCGCCGCCGGCGCATCGAGGCGAGGCTCTTGCGGCTGCCGCGCCGGGGCGGGGGAGGATGACCATGGACATGCCGCTGGTGCAGGAACTGCGGCAGATCGTCGGCGAGGCGGGGCTTCTCGGGCGCGAGGCGATCGCGGAGCGGAGCGCCGCCTGGGGCAGCCGCGGCGACCTCAGGTCCGACACCCTGGTCCGCCCGCGCAGCACGAACGAAGTCTCCGCGGTGCTGCGCGCCTGCCACCGCCGCCGGCAGCCCGTGGTGACGCACGGTGGGTTGACCGGGCTCGTGCGCGGAACCGATGCGGCCCAGGGCGAGCTGATCCTTTCGCTGGAACGGATGGACCGGATCGAGGAGATCGACGCCGTCTCCCGCACCGCCACCGTCCAGGCGGGCGTCAAGCTGCAGGTCCTCCAGGAATCGGTCGAGGAGGAGGGGCTGATGTTCCCCCTCGACCTGGGCGCGCGCGGGAGCTGCACGATCGGCGGCAACATCTCCACCAACGCCGGAGGCAACCGCGTCGTCCGCTACGGGATGATGCGCGACATGGTGCTGGGGGTGGAGGCGGTCCTCGCGGACGGCACGGTGGTGAGCGCCCTCAACCGGCTGATCAAGAACAACAGCGGCTACGACCTGAAGCAGCTCTTCATCGGCTCGGAAGGGACGCTGGGCGTGGTCACCCGGGCGGTTTTGCGCCTGCGCGAGCGGCCGCGCGGGCAGCAGGTGGCGCTGGCTGCCCTCGATCGCTTCCCCGCCGTCATCGAGTTCCTCCGGCGCGTGGACCAGGCTCTCGGCGGCCAGCTCTCGGCTTTCGAAGTGATGTGGCGCGAGCACTTCGACCTGGTCACGCACCCGCCCGCGCTTTCCCTGTCGCCGTTCGCGAGTCCCCACACGTACAACGTGATCATCGAGGCGCATTCCGCGGACGACGCGGCCCTGGTGTCGGCGCTGGAGGCCGCGACCGGGGATGGGCTCCTCGCCGATGCCGTCGTCGCCCGCTCGCAAGCCGAGCGCAACGCCATCTGGGCCATCCGCGACGACGTGGGACAGCTGCTGCGCCTCGCTCCCATCATGACCTTCGACGTGTCCCTCCCCATCCGGGAGATGGAGGAGTACACCGCGGGCGTCCGTTCCCGTTTCGGGAAGCGCTTCCCGGGCAGGCACTGCTCCACCTTCGGCCACCTCGCGGACGGCAACATCCATTTCGTGTTCTCGCCCGGGTCCGGGGACGCGGCCACCCGGCAGGCGGTGGAGGAGATCGTCTACTCACCCCTGGCCGATTTCCGCGGCTCCGTCTCCGCCGAGCACGGGATCGGGCTGGAAAAAAAGCCCTGGCTCCCGATCAGCCGCAGCGCGGAGGAGATCGCGGTGATGCGCCAGCTCAAGGCGGCGCTCGACCCGCTCGGGATCCTCAATCCCGGAAAGGTGATCGACCCGCTCAGCGCGGCTTGACCGCCAGCTCCGGCTTGAAGGTGAAGGGGTCGCTGGGGTTCCGCCGGGCGATGATGTCCTGCATCCGCAGCTCCACCGAGGCGAGCATCTTGGGATGCGTGATCACGTAGAAGCGGCCTTCGCGCACCGCCTCGAACGTCATCGCCGCCACCTCCGCCGCCGTCAGCCGGCCCGAGGAGACCGCCTTCTCCGACCGCTCGCGGGCGGCGATCTGCGAGGCGGTGGGCGGGGCGGCGTCGCTCAGCTCCGGCGGCCGGTTGCGCTCCGAGCTCTTGATGTTGGTGGGCACGAAGGCGGGGCAGAGCACGGACACCCCCACCTTCGCGCCCGCGGCGCGCAGGTCGTGGAAGAGCGTCTCGCTCAGCGCCACCACCGCGTGCTTGCTCACGTTGTAGACGGCCATCAGCGGGGCGTTCACCAGCCCCGCGGCGGAGGCGGTATTGACCACGTGGCACTCGCCGCCCTGCTTCAGCATCCGGGGAAGGAAGCTGCGGATGCCGTGCACCACGCCCATGAGATTGACGCCCATGACCCATTGCCAGTCGTTGAGGCTCGACTCCCAGGCGTACCCGCCCGCGCCCGCCACCCCGGCGTTGTTGAAGAGCAGGTGAGCGCCGCCGGACTCGTCGAAGGCGCGCTGCGCCAGCGCCTCCACCTCCGCGGCGCTGGAGACGTCGGCCAGCACCCCCTGGGTCTCCGCTCCCGCCCCGCGCATCTCCTCGACCGCGCTCTCCAGCGCGTCCCGCTGCACATCCGCCAGCACCAGCTTCATCCGCTCGCGCGCGCCGATGCGGGCGAACTCGCGCCCGAAGCCGCTGCCCGCGCCCGTGATCACCGCCACCTTGCCGGCCAGTTCCTTCATCGCTGTTCTCCTCGCGCGCTCGATTACCACGGGCCGCGGAAACGGGGTGGCGTTTCAAAGCGCGAAACGCGGCGACGGGTGCGGGTTGAAATCGCGCCCCCATCTGACGTATCGCACAGCACCTTGCGCCGTCCTGCCGGCGGCGCGGACCAGGAGCAGACATGAAACGGACGGGAACGTTCCTCTGGCTGATGTCCGCGACGCTGGTGGCCGCCGGCGGCCCCGCGCTCGCGCAGATCAAGATGGTCTACATCGATCCCCTCTCCGGCCTGATGGCCGCCACCGGCGACCACGGCCTGCGCGAGCTGAAGTTCGCCGCCGAGCGGATCAACGAGAAAGGCGGGATCCTCGGCCAGAAGATCGAGATCGTGGCCATGGACAACAAACTCTCCCCCCAGGAGAGCCAGACGCTGCTCAACCGGGCGGTGGACGAGGGGATCCACTACGTCTTCCAGGGCAACGGCTCGAGCGTGGCCTCGGCGCTGATCGACGGCATCGAGAAGAACAACGCCCGCAACCCCGACAAGCTGGTGCTCTTCCTCAACTACGCGGCCGTCGATCCCGACTTCACCAACTCGCGCTGCAGCTTCTGGCACTTCCGCTTCGACGCCAACAGCGACATGAAGCTGCAGGCCATCTTCAGCTCCATGGTGGGGAACAAGGAGATCAAGAAGGTCTACATCATCGGGCAGGACTACTCCTTCGGCCACCAGGTCTCGAAGACCGCCAAGGAGCTGCTCAAGGAGAAGCTGCCCCAGGCGCAGCTGGTGGGCGACGAGCTGCACCCGCTGGCCAAGGTGAAGGACTTCGCCCCCTACGTGGCGAAGATCCAGGCCTCGGGCGCGGACACGGTGATCACCGGCAACTGGGGCAGCGACCTGGCCCTGCTGATTCGCGCGGCCAACGACGCCGGGCTGAAGGCCAGCTTCTACACGTTCTACGCGGGCGTGGTGGGGGCGCCCACCGCCATCGGCGAGGCGGGCGTGGGGCGGGTGAAGGTGGTGGCCTACTACGGCCCGGGCGCCGCCGGCCCCAAGGAGGTGGAGTACATCCAGGCCTTCAAGAAGAAGTACGGCGAGACCGAGGACCCGTACACCACCTCCCTGCAGAACGCGCTCGATCTGCTGCAGAAGGCCATGACCCAGGCGAAGAGCACCGACCCGGCGAAGGTGGCCAAGGCGATGGAGGGGATGAAGTGGGAGGGCTACTTCGGGCCGGTGGAGATGCGCGCCCAGGACCACCAGTTCATCCAGCCGCTCTTCATCGGCACCTTCGCCAAGGTGGACGGGAAGGCGGTGAAGTTCAACGCCGACGGAACCAAGGAGTTCGGGTTCACCCTGGACCACCGCATCGAGGGGCCCCAGACGGCGCTCACTTCCACCTGCCAGATGAAGCGCCCCTGATCCGCCAAGGATGACCTGGGAGCGCGAGATCGCCGAGCTGCGCCGTCGCGAGGAGCTGGCGCGGCGCATGGGCGGCGCCGAGAAGGTGAAGCGGCAGCACGAGGCGGGGAAGCTGACGGTGCGCGAGCGCATCGATCGGCTCCTCGACCCCGGCACCTTCCACGAGGTGGGCGCCACCGCCGGCAAGGCGCGCTACGGCGAGGACGGCGAGCTGCTCGACCTGGTGCCGGCCAACTTCGTCTGCGGCCGGGGGCGCATCGAGGGCCGGCCCGCGGTGGTGGCCGGCGACGACTTCACCGTCCGCGGCGGCGCGGCCGACGCCTCGATCTGGCTGAAGCAGGTGACCGCCGAGCAGATGGCGGGCGAGCTGCGCCTGCCCCTGGTGCGCCTTCTGGACGGCACCGGCGGAGGCGGCTCGGTGAAGACGCTGGAGACCGAGGGGCGCACCTACGTGCCGGCCAACCCCGGATGGGAGCACGTGGTGCGCAACCTCGGCCTCGTGCCGGTGCTGGGGCTCGGGCTGGGACCGGTGGCCGGGCTGGGCGCCGCCCGGCTCGTCTCCAGCCACTACTCGGTGATGGTGCGGGGCCTCTCGCAGATGTTCATCGCCGGCCCGCCGGTGGTGGCCCGGGTGGGCGAGAAGCTGACCAAGGAGGAGCTGGGCGGGGCGGACATCCACGCCAGGGCGGGCGCGGTGGACGAGGTGGTGGAGAGCGAGGAGGAAGCGTTCGCCAGGGCGCGCCGCTTCCTCTCCTACCTTCCCTCGTCGGTGTTCGAGCTTCCCGCGCGCGCGCCAGCGAGCGATCCGCCCGATCGCCGGGAGCCGTGGCTTCTGGAAGCGGTGCCGCGCGACCGGCGCAAGGTCTACGACATGCGCCGGGTGATCGGCGCGGTGGTCGACCAGGGCTCCTTCTTCGAGATGGGCCGCAAGTTCGGAAGCTCCGCCATCACCGGCCTTGCGCGGCTCGACGGCTGGCCGGTGGCGCTGCTGGCCAGCGATCCTCACTTCTACGGCGGCGCCTGGACCGCGGAGGCGGGACAAAAAGTCGCCCGCTTCGTCGATCTCGCCGACACCTTCCACCTGCCGGTGGTCCACCTCGTCGATCTTCCAGGTTTCATCATCGGGCTCGGGGCCGAGAAGGCCGGCACCATCCGCCACGGCGCGCGCGCCCTCGCCGCCATCTACCAGGCCCGGGTCCCCTGGTGCTCGGTGCTGATCCGCAAGGTGTTCGGGGTGGCGGGCGCCGGCCACCAGAACCACGCCCGGCTCCACTACCGCTTCGCCTGGCCTTCGGGCGACTGGGGATCGCTGCCCATCGAGGGCGGTATCGAGGCGGCCTACCGCGCCGAGCTGGACGCGGCCCCGGACCGGGCGAAGCTGCACGCCGAGATCGAGGAGC
>DATKAG010000112.1:0-14256 GCA_035498355.1 Myxococcales bacterium
GGGCGAGGCGTTGGGCAGGTCGCAGTACCAGTCGTAGAAGGAGAGGTTGACGCCCCCGAGGAGCTGGAGGAAGCGCGAGCCGCCCGCGAAGGAGAGCATCGACATGGCGGGGATGGGGGAGAACCCGGCGATGCGGTCGGCGCCGTGCCGGAGGATGGTGTGCACGGTGGCGGCGGCGACGATGTCCAGCGCCTCGTCCCAGGTGGCGCGGCGGAAGCCGCCCTTGCCGCGGGCCTCCTGGTACCGCTGGCGCGAGACGGGATCGTCCACGATCGAGGCCCAGGCGGCCACCGGGTCGGGACGGCGGGCGCGGGCCGCGCGCCAGAGGTCGACCAGCACGCCGCGCAGGTAGGGGTGCTTCACCCGCAGCGGGCTGTAGAGGTACCAGGAGGTGGAGATGCCCCGCTGGCACCCGCGCGGCTCGTAGCCGGGCACGCCGTCGCAGATGCGGGGGTAGTCGGTGGCCTGCGTCTCCAGCGCCACCACGCCGTTCTTCACGTGCACGTTCCAGGAGCAGCTCCCGGTGCAGTTCACTCCGTGCGTGCTGCGCACCACCCGGTCGAACTGGTGCCGGTTGCGGTACATCTCTTCCCAGCGCCGGTGGCCCGGCCCGGTGATTTCCTGGATCCAGCTCATGGGAAGTCTCCCTGGATGCGGCGGGCGTTCCGGCGCAGGTGCTCGCGGGCGGGCAGCCTCCGGCGCCGGCCCCAGGCGAGCACCAGGCCGAGGATGGCGGCCAGGAGCGCGGCCTGGAAGGCGAACCAGCCGCCGCTCCCCGCCGGGACCTTGCCTCCGGCCTCCTGGAGGAAGGCGGCCAGGTGCGCGCGCTCCGCCTCGAGGATGGGGTGCGCGGCGTAGAGCGGCTTCATGCTCTTGTAGGGCTGGTCGGTGAGGACGCCGTCGAGGATGTCGCCGTCGAGCGCGGCGGCCGACCGGGAGAGGTCGGGGCCGAAGCTGGCGTTCAGCGCCGCTCCCTGGCCGCCCACGGCATGGCAGGCGCCGCAGGGAGCGCCGCCTTTCTCGAACGAGGTCTGGCCGCTGAAGAGGGCGCGCCCGATGGCCGCGTTGCCCACGGGCCCGGGATCGGCCGCGCGGGCGGAGGAGGGAAGGGCTACCAGGGCGAGGACGATGAAGCGCTGGACGGACAAGCTGCACCTCCCGCAACCCACCGGGCCGCTGCCGGCGCGGAGCCTGGGCGCAAGGCGCAAGTCCTGCGGGTTCTCGCCGCCTTGGGCGTGCACCGGACGTGCCACGATGACTGCGAGAAGAGGACCTGGAAGGCGCGAGCAACTTGCGCGTCTCGCGGCCGGGTTCCCGCACAGGCTGCGCGGGGTGGTATTTGCCTGCTCGTGACCGCGGGGATCGTCCGCTTCGGGCCCGCCGGCTGGGACTATCCGGACTGGGCAGGCAAGGTGTATCCGGCGCCGCGGCCGGAGGGATTCGATCCTCTCCGGTACCTCGCGGATTACTTCGACGCCATCGAGATCAACTCCACCTTCTACCGGCCGGCCACCGCCAAGGTCTCCCGCGGCTGGGTCGAGCGGGTGGCCGGGCATCCCGATTTCCGCTTCACCGCCAAGCTCTACCAGCGCTTTACGCACCAGCGGCAGGAGGCGTGGACGAGCGGCGAGGTGGACGAAGTGCGCTCCGGGCTCGAGCCGCTGGCCTCGGCGGGGAAGCTGGGCGCCTTGCTCCTGCAGTTCCCCTGGTCGTTCCGCAACACCGAGGAGAACCGGGAGTGGCTGCGCGACCTGGCGAAGGCGTTCCGCGGCTACCCGCTGGTGGTCGAGGTGCGGCACCTCTCCTGGAACGAGCCGGATTTCTACGCGGAGCTCTCCTCCGCGCGCATGGGGATCGTGAATCTCGACCAGCCGATGTTCCACAACTCGCTGCCGCCCTCGGCGCGCGCTACCTCGCCGCTGGGCTACATCCGCGTGCACGGCCGCAACTACAAGGACTGGTTCCGCAAGGCCGCGGGCCGCGACGAGCGGTACGACTACCTGTACACCGCGGACGAGCTGAAGCCCTGGGCGGAGCGGACCCGGGCGCTGGCGGACGACCCTTCGGTGACCGAGGTCTACGTGGTGAACAACAACCACTTCGCGGGCCAGGCCGTGACCAACGCCCTGATGCTGCGGGCGCAGGTCACCGGCGCCCGCGTCAAGGTGCCGCCCACCTTGCTCGCGGCCTTCCCGAAGGATCTCACCCCGATCGCGCGGTAGAGCGTTTCGCGCCTTCGCGCGTGAGCGGCTACCGTGGGTGCGCCTTGCGCGTCCGCGCCGCCTTCTTCGCCGCCTCGCTCCGCACCGCCCGGCTCCGGCGTCCCGAAGGCCTGCGCTGCCCTCCGGCGCGACGGAGATCGCGGCGCGCCCGGCGCCGGACGCCCGCGGACGCCTGGCCTTTCTTCGGCGCCCCGAGCTTCACGCCCGACCGCCTCGCCTTGGAGAGCCCGATGGCGATGGCCTGCCTGGTGGACCGCGCCCCATGCTTGCCCTCGCGGATGTGGTGCATCTCCTCCCGGACGAACTCGCCCGCCTGGGTCGAGGCGGACTTCCCCTCCTGCGGTCCTCGCGCGCGCGCTCGAGGGTCTGCTTCTCCGGCATCGTTGCCTCCTCGACGGAAGCTGGGTCCGCGCCGGCTGTTTCGCAGGCCCTCTCTGGATTAGATTTCCCGGCCATGCGCTACGAAGATCGCCGCCAGGCAGGCCGCGTTCTGGGAGAGCGCCTGGCGTCGTTCGCCGGCCAGCCGGATGTGGTGGTGCTCGGCCTGCCGCGCGGCGGCGTGCCAGTCGCCTGGGAGGTCGCCCGGCGACTGGGCGCTCCGCTGGACGTCTTCGTCGTGCGCAAGCTCGGCTTTCCCGGCCACGAGGAGCTGGCCATGGGAGCGATCGCCAGCGGCGGCGTGCGGGTGCTGAACCCCGAGGTGGTGGCCCAGGGCGTGAGCCGGGAGGAGATCGAGGCGGTCACCAGGGACGAGCAGCGCGAGCTGGAGCGGCGCGAGCGCCTTTTTCGCGGCGACCGGCCGGCGCTGCCGGTCGCCGGCAAGACGGTGATCCTGGTGGACGACGGCCTGGCGACGGGCTCCACGATGCGCGCCGCCGTCCGGGCCCTGCGGCGGAAGGACGCGCGGCGGATCGTCGTGGCGGTGCCCGTCGGCGCCCGCTCTACTTGCGCTGAGCTGGAGGAGGAGGCGGACGAGGTGGTCTGCGCCGAGACCCCCGAGAGCTTCCATGCCGTCGGGCTCTGGTACGAGGACTTCAGCCAGACCACCGACGACGAGGTGCGCGAGCTGCTCGGCCGCGCCGGCCAGCCCGCGGAGGAAGGAGGCGCGACCTGGAGGTGAGAGCGCGCGAGATCGAGTTGATCCCCCAGCCGGGCATCCGGCTGGGCGCGACCTTCTCCCTCCCGGAGGCGCCGCGCGGCGTCGTTCTCTTCGCCCACGGCAGCGGCAGCAGCCGGTTCAGCTCCCGCAACCGCTACGTGGCCGGGGCGCTGCAGGGCCAGGGGCTCGCCACCGTGCTGATGGACCTGCTCACCGCCGCCGAGGAGGAGGAGGAGCGCTTCACCCGCCACCACCGCTTCGACATCCGGCTGCTGGCCGGCCGGCTCCTGGCGGCCGTGCGCTGGGTGGCGGAGGAGGCGGAGACGGAAGGCTTGCCCATCGGTCTCTTCGGGGCGAGCACCGGCGCGGCGGCCGCGCTGGTGGCGGCAGCGCAGGATCCGCGGCGCGTGGCCGCGGTGGTCTCGCGCGGGGGCCGCCCGGACCTGGCCGGGGCGGCGCTCCCCGGCGTGCGCGCCCCGACGCTCCTGATCGTGGGCGGGGCGGACCCGGAAGTGCTCGATCTCAACCGGGAGGCGCTCGGGGCCTTGCGCTGCGAGAAGGCGCTCCGGATCGTGCCGGGGGCGACGCACCTGTTCGAGGAGGAGGGCGCGCTCGAGCAGGTGGCGGCGCTGGCGGCCCAGTGGTTCATCGATCACCTGGCGCCAGCCGCGCAGCCGGGGCGTTCCTAGAGCACGCCCAGGATCCAGCCTTCCTCGCGCCAGGCGTCTCCGGCGCCGGCCGGCGCGGCGAAGTCCGCGTCGAGAGTGCCGGCGCGGTCCCGGGCTGCGAAATGCCGGACCAGCGCCCGCACCTGGGCGGAGTCCTTCACCTCCCCTGGGCGCCGGACGGCCGCGTAGAGCGAAGGATAGACCTCGGCGTACACCACCCGGGCGCGGCCCCTGACGCGCGGAGGAAGCAGCGGGCCCGTCTCGAAGGGCCAGACGGCGCTGGCGGCCGAAAGCGCGGGTTGGTCGCGCAGCCTCGCCAGGTGGGGGATGCCGAGCAGCGCCTGGCTGCCGGCGGAGCCATTGTAGAAGAGCTGCCAGCCGGACTTCGGTCCAGGCCGGCGCCTCTCCGCCAGGCGAAACTCCTCCAGGCGCACGCAGGGCATCCGGCCTTTGCTCATCCGCAGCGCCGCGCACTGCGCGGAGGCCGGGCAGCCCCAGAAGGGTCCCTTGCCTTGGAGGCGGCGGTTGAGCGCCGCGGCCACCTGGAAGCGGTTGTTCGAGAAAGCGGGCTGGTCGTCGCGGATCAGCCGGGACAGCTCGTCCCAGATCGCCCGCCAGGGCTTCCCCGCAAGACCAAGGGCCCGGGCGAATCCGCGTGGGTACCCCAGGGGGAAGTCGAATCCCACCAGCACGCTGCGGCGCTCCGCCACCAGCGAGCGCAGGCGCGCGGCGAGAGCCGACATCGCCTCCTCGCGGGTGCGGCTGTTGATCGGATCACCGGTGCGCAGGCGACCGCGCTGCCAGGAGCCCTCGCACCACCAGACGCTGTCCTTGCCTCGTTCGGGGCGTGAGCTGGCGCTCCAGTCGACCATCAAGTACGCGTCGAACCGCATCCCTGGGATGTACCGCAACCTCAGGCTGGACGGTCATGCCAGCGGAGCAGGGCCAGCGCCGCCCGGGCCGCCAGCATGCGGGTCTCCTCGCGCAGCCGCTCCAGGCGGAAGGGGTGGTAGAGCAGCCGCACCCCGGCCTGGTCGAGATAGCGCTCGTCGTCGGGGGAAGGGCGCCCGGCGACGATCAGGAGCGAGTTGCGGGCCAGCAGGAAGTCGATCTCCGCCAGGCGCTCGTGAAGATCGCGGCCGGTCATCTCCAGCATCTGGTAAGCGCACACCAGCACGTCGAAGCGCCCGCCCGACTCGAGCAGCGCCAGGGCGCGGTGCGCGGATCGGCAAGGCGTCGGCCGGTACAAGGAGGAGAGCGCGCTGACGATCGCCTCCAGGACGTCCGCTTCCTCCTCCACCACCAGCACCCGGGTATCCGACAAAGGGTCCGCCGGCATTTCCCTGCAAGCCATCGGTCGCCTCCTCGCCGCGGGATGTGCGGCAGCGGAGCGACTCACGCTGGCGGCGATGGATTAACTGCGGACATCGAACGGCAATATGTCCTACAGGAGTCTCCCCAGGGCCAGCACCCCCCAGCAGGCGCCCACCACCAGGGAGAGGGCGCCCACCGCTCCCATCAGCGCCGCGTGGGCCCTCGGCTTCCGTGCCAGCCGCTCCAGGGGAAGACCGGCCACGCCGCTGAGCACCGTCATCCCGCCCACCGAGCCGAGGGCGAACACCGCCACGAAGACGGCGGCAGCCGCGGCGCTGGGCATGGTGGCGAGCGCGAGCGCGGTGACGGCCCCGCTGCCGGCGAGGCCGTGGGCGATCCCCACCAGGAGCGGGCGGGCCGCGAGAGTGAGCGGGCCGACGTGCACGTGCTCGCCGTCCGCGCCGTGCGAGTGCACCATCGCGCCGAGCCGGTGCCGGGCGGAAGCCGCCCGGGCGATGAAGGCCTTGCGGCAGGCCCGCAGCCCCAGCCCGATCAGCACCGCCGCCACCAGGAGCTCGAAGCCGTCCGCCCAGCGCTCCGGAAGCTGCACGCGGAAGGCGAGGAGCAGGATCCCCACCACCAACAGCGAGAAGAGGTGCCCCATCCCCCAGAAGGCGCCCATCAGGGCGGCCCGGCGCGGGCGCGGCTCCGCGGCCACCAGGGTGGAGACCGCGGCCAGGTGGTCCGGCTCCATCGCGTGGCGGAGCCCGACCATGAAGCCCAGCGCGCAGCTCGCCACCAAGGCCATCATCGCGGCGTCCCCGGCATGGTCGCATTCATAGCAGCCCCGGCTTCCCTTCGCGCCAGCGCTCCAGCTCGGTGAGGAGCAGGGACACGTGCTCGCGCTCCTCCGCCCCCAGCTCCTTGTAGATCTGCGCCTCCGCCGACCCGGGCGGGCACTCCCGGTAGTGTCCGTCGAAGAACTGCGCCGCCCGCTCCTCGAAGGCGATGGCGATCTGGAAGAGGTTGTCGGGCGCGTCCGGGCGATTGGGGATGCCGGCGTACAGCGCCGCGCGGTCGAGGTGCAGGTCGCCGGGCGCGGGCGGCTCCACGTGGTAGCGCGCGGACAGCGTGGACATGTGCTGCTTCTCCATCTCCACGAAGCGCTGGAAGAGGTCGCGCATCGCCGGGTCCTGGGCCTCGCGCGCCGCCCGCTGGTAGAAGGCCATGCCGCCCAGCTCGATCTCGAAGGCGTTGCGGATGGCCTCCAGGGCCGCCTCCCCCTCCAGGTCGCGGTCCTGCAGCGCGCGCAGGCTGCCGCCGCAGGCGGGGCAGAGGCCGTAGGGGAAGGCGAAGCCCTCGCTCACCTTGCCGCAGTCGTCGCAGCGCCAGCTGAGCCGGGCGCCGGCGCAGCAGACGTACGACTCGTCCCCCTCGATGGGGCGGTGGCACTTGGGGCAGAGCAGGGCGCCCGGCTCGGCGATCGGCGGCTGGGACACGACCTCCTCCTTGGCGGAGAGGGGAACGGGCGGGACGAATCCGTCCGCCTGCTCCTGGCTCACCGGCCAGCGCTTGCCGTTCTTCAGATAGGCGGCGATGGAGCGGGCGGCGCGGCGGCCCGCGCCCATGGCCAGGATCACCGTCGCCCCGCCGGTGACGATGTCTCCCCCGGCGAACACCCCCGGCAGCGAGGTGGCCTGGGTGCCGCCCTCGTCGGCCACGATGTTGCCCCGCTTGTCCAGCCCCAGCCCCGGCGTGGACTGGGAGATGATGGGGTTGGGCTTGTTCCCCAGGGCGTAGATCACCGTGTCGCACTCCAGCTCCTTGAACTGGCCGGTGGCGATGGGCTTGCGCCGTCCCTTGGGGTCCGGGTCGCCCAGCCGCATCTCCTCCACCTTCATGCCGCTGACGTTGCCCGCCTCGTCGACGCGGATCTCCGCCGGAGCGTGGAGGAAGAAGAACTCGATCCCCTCCTCCTTCGCGTGCCGCAGCTCCTCCACCCGGGCCGGCGCCTCCGCCTCGCTGCGCCGGTAGACGCAGCGCACGGTGGGCGCGCCCAGCCGTTTGGCCACCCGCAGGCAGTCCATGGCGGTGTTGCCCGCGCCGATCACCACCACGCTCTTGCCCACGTTCACCGGCGTGTCTCGCAGGGGGAACTGGTCGCCGCCCATGAGGTTGACCCGGGTGAGGAACTCGTTCGCCGAGTAGACCTGGCCGGCGAATTCGCCGGGGATGCCGAGGAAGGCGGGCGAGCCGGCCCCCACGCCCACGAAGGCCGCCTCGAAGCCCTTCTCGGAGAGGAGCTGGCGGATGGTGAAGGTCTTGCCGATCACCTTGTTGGTCTCGATCCGCACCCCCATTTCCGTCAGCCGCTTGATCTCCCGGTCGATGATGTCGCGCGGCAGCCGGAAGGAGGGGATGCCGTAGCGGAGCACGCCGCCCGCCACGTGCAGGGCCTCGAAGATGGTCACCTCGCAGCCGTAGCGGACCAGGTCGGCGGCGGCGGCCAGGCCCGAGGGCCCCGACCCGCAGATCGCCACCTTGCCCAGCTTGTCCTGCTCGCGGAAGCGCGGCGCCTGGACCGGGGGCGGCCGGGCGTTGTCGCCCACGAACCGCTCCAGCCGGCCGATGGCCACCGCCTCCACCTTCTTGCCGATGATGCACTGGGCCTCGCACTGCGTCTCCTGCGGGCAGACGCGCCCGCAGATGGAGGGGAAGATGCTCGCCTCGTAGATGGTCTGCAGGGCCCCTTCCAGGTCGCGCACCAGCAGGTGGCGGATGAAGCGCGGGATGTCGATGGCCACCGGGCAGCCGGCGATGCAGGTGGGCTTGGCGCACTGGATGCACCGCTCCGCCTCCTGCAGCGCGTCCTGCAGCGCGTAGCCCAGGTTCACTTCCTTGAAGTTGCGCGAGCGCTCGCCGGCGTCGCGCTCCGGCATGGGCGTCTGCTCGGGCTGCAGCTCCTTGATCTTCTTGTAGTTGCGCTTCTCCTCGTCGAAGAGCTGCTTCTCCAGCTTGCAGACGTGCGCGTAGTCCTCGCTGGCCGCGCTCTCCTGGGGCTTGAAGCGCTTCTGCCGGGCGACCAGTTCCTTGAAGTCCACCAGGTGGCCGTCGAAGTCGGGGCCGTCGACGCAGGCGAACTTCACCTCGCCGCCCACGGTGGCGCGGCAGGAGCCGCACATGCCGGTGCCGTCCACCATGATGGTGTTCAGCGACACCATGGTCTTCACGCCGTGCGGCCGGGTGGTCTCGGTGCACGCCTGCATCATCGGCAAGGGCCCGATGGCGACCACCAGGTCCGGCTTGTCCTCCACCAGCACGTCCTTGAGCGCGGCGGTGACGAAGCCCGGCCTGCCGTAGGAGCCGTCGTCGGTGCAGACGATCAGCCGGTCGCACTGCTTGCGGAACTTGTCCTCCCAGAAGACCAGGTCCTGGTTGCGGAACCCGATGATCCCGGTCACCCGGTTGCCCGCCTCCTTGAAGGCCCTGAGCTGCGGGTAGATGGGAGCGACGCCCAGGCCCCCGCCCACCAGGACCACGTGGCCCACCTTCTCCACGTGCTGCGGCTGGCCCAGCGGTCCGACGAAGTCGAGGAAGGAATCGCCCTCCTTGTATTCGTCGCGCATCTCCCGGGTGCTCTTGCCCAGCGCTTGGATCACCATGGTGATGGTCCCGCGCTCGACGTCCATGTCCGCCACGGTAAGGGGGATCCGCTCGGAGTGGTCGTGCAGGCGGAGCATGACGAAGTGCCCCGCCTTGGCGGCGCGGGCCACGTCGGGAGCGAGCACTTCCCAGAGAAACGTGGTGTCCGAGAACGATTCGCGGCGGACGATCTGATACATCGGGGGAGGCCTCCGGGGCTTCGAGGAAGCCTTTGCAAGAGGCGGGCGCAAGGGCCGGCGTCTAGGGTTCAGGGCAAGGGCGCAAACCTTGCGCTCTCCTCGGGAACCTGGCGCGCACATCCTGCGTTGACCCGCCGCGCGGGGTTGCCGGGGCGGTAGCCGCCGCGATAAGGGCCTGCGCGGAGGTATCCCGATGGTCTCCGAGCTGTTCGACCCGAAATCCTGGCGCGCGGTGCCCGGATTCGACTTCAAGGACATCACCTACCACCGCGCCGTCGAGACCGGGGCCGTCCGCGTCGCCTTCGACCGGCCCGAGGTGCGCAACGCCTTCCGGCCCGGCACCGTCGACGAGCTCTACCAGGCGCTGGACCACGCGCGCATGAGCCCGGACGTGGGCTGCGTGATCCTCACCGGCAACGGGCCCTCGCCGAAGGACGGCGGCTGGGCCTTCTGCTCGGGCGGCGACCAGCGCATCCGGGGCAAGGACGGGTACAAGTACGCAGAGGGCGAGACGGCGGCGAGCATCGACCCGGCGCGGGCCGGGCGCCTGCACATCCTGGAGGTGCAGCGCCTGATCCGCTTCATGCCCAAGGTGGTGCTCTGCGCCGTCCCCGGCTGGGCGGCGGGAGGCGGGCACAGCCTGCACGTGGTGTGCGATCTCTCCCTCGCCAGCCGCGAGCACGCGCGCTTCAAGCAGACCGACGCGGACGTGGCCAGCTTCGACGGGGGCTATGGCTCCGCGTACCTGGCGCGGCAGGTGGGGCAGAAGTTCGCCCGGGAGATCTTCTTCCTCGGCGACGAGTACAGCGCCGAGGACGCCTTTCGCATGGGCATGGTGAACAAGGTGGTCCCGCACGCGGAGCTGGAGCGGACCGCGCTTTCCTGGGCGAAGAAGATCTGCGGCAAGAGCCCCACCGCCCAGCGGATGCTCAAGTTCGCCTTCAACCTGATCGACGACGGCATGGTCGGCCAGCAGATCTTCGCCGGCGAGGCGACCCGGCTCGCCTACGGCACCGAGGAAGCGCGCGAAGGCCGGGACGCCTTCCTCGACAAGCGGGAGCCGGACTGGAGCAAGGTCCCTTGGGCGTACTGAGTCATCGGTCGCGGTAGCGCAGCGCCTGCAGCTTGCGATAGAGCGTGCGCTCCGCGAGGCCGAGGATGCGGGCGGCCTCCGCGCGGTGGCCGTTGCACTTTCGCATCACGGCCTCGATCTGCCGGCGCTCCATCTCGGCGAGTGTCAGCTCCTGCTCGGGCGCCGCGGCAGGCGCCGGCGCTCCCTGCAGCATGGAGGCGACGTCCGAGGCGCAGATGCTGGTAGCGCCATGGAACGTGACCAGCCGCTCGATCACGCCGATCAGCTCGCGGATGTTCCCCGGCCAGTCATGGGCGCACAGCGCCCGTGTCGCCTCCGCGTCCAGGGTGGGAGGTCGCTCGCTCCCGCGCGCAGCGCGCGCCAGGAAGTGTTCCACGAGCAGGGGGATGTCCTCGCGCCGCTCGCGCAACGGCGGGACCCGGATCTGCAAGGTCACCAGCCGGTAGTAGAGGTCCTCGCGAAAGGTCCCGGACTTCACCGCGTTTTCCAGCCGGCGGTTGGTGGCGCTGAGCACCCGCACGTGGACTTGGATCTCCTGCGTCCCGCCCATGCGGCGGAAGGTGCCTGCCTCGAGCACCCGCAGCAGCTTCGCCTGCACGCGCGGCGTGACCTCGCCCACCTCGTCCAGGCAGAGTGTCCCGCCGTCCGCCACCTCGAACAGCCCGTGCTTGCGCTCCACGGCGCCGGTGAAGGCGCCCTTCTCGTGGCCGAAGAGCTCGCTGTGCATCAGCTCGTCGGAGAGCGATGCGCAGTCCACCACCACCAGCGGTTTGTCGCGCGTCGGGCTGGCCTGGTGCAGGCGGCGCGCCACCAGCTCCTTCCCGGTCCCGCTCTCGCCCACGATCAGCACGTTGGAGAGGCTCTGCGCGGCGCGGTCGATCTCCGCCATCATCTCCAGGAACGCCTTCGAGCGGCCGATCATCTCCACCCGCGGCCGGCTGAGGCCGCGCTCGAGGATGACGTTGCGCTCCTTGAGCCGGCGCGTCTCCAGCGCCCGCTCCATCGCCAGCTCCAGCTCGTCCAGATCGCAGGGCTTGAGCAGGTAGTCCGCGGCCCCCATCTTCAACGCGCGGATCGCCGACTGCACGGAACCGTGGCCGGTGAGTACGATCACCTCGCTGGACGCGTGCGATCGCACGTGCTCCAGCAGCGAGAGCCCGTCCTCCGCCGCCAGCCGCAGGTCCATCAGCACCACTTCGGGCTCGCTGGCCGCCAGCCGCTCCTTGAGCTGCGCTCCGTCCGCCGCCTCCGATACCCGGTAGCCCGAGGAGGACAGCTCGCGGCAGAGGCTCGAGCGGAACGCGGCGTCGTCGTCGACCACCAACACCTGGGCCCTCATGCTCCACCCGCTTCGTTCACGGCGCGTGCCGGGGCGGGCTCCGCCTGGCCGGGCAGGAAGATGCGGAATCGCGCCCCTCCGTCGCCAGCCAGCAGCTCCAGACGCCCGCCGTGGGTCTCGACGAGCTGGCGCGAGAGGTACAGCCCGAGGCCCGTTCCGCCGGACTTCTTGGTGAAGAAGGGCTCGAAGAGCCGGTCGCGGTCCCCTGCCGCGATGCCCGGGCCTGAATCGGCCACGATCACCTCCACTCCCGAGTCGCAGGCGCGGGCGACCACTTCCAGCGTGCCACCGCGCGGCATCGCCTCGATGCCGTTCATGAAGAGGTTGAGCATCACCTGCGCGAGCTCGTCCTCGCGTCCGAGCACCGCGGGCATGCCGGGTGCCGATCGGTTGACTACGGCCACCCCGCGCTGCTCCGCGGTGGGCGCCACGGCCTGGATCATCCTCTCCACCACCTGCTCGATGCGCACGCGGTCGCGCACGGTGCGCCGCCGGCGGCCCAGGTCCAGGAGCGACCGGGTGATGTCGCGGCAGCGGAACACCTCGCTCGACGCCAGCTCCAGGCGGTGGCGCAGCGCGGCCACCTCGGGGCCTTCGATGTGCTCCCGGTCCCCGAGGATGCGGAGCATTCCCTGGATGGAGTTGGACACGGTGCCCAACGGGGTGGAGATCTCGTGCGAGAAACCCGTGGCCAGCGTGCCCACCGCCGCGAGCTGCTCGGACCGCACCAGGTTCGCCTGCAGGGCCACCCGCTCGCTGACGTCGCGCCAGACCTCGACCACCTGCTCCACCCGCCCGTCAGCCCCGACGATGGGCGAGGCGAAGACCTCGACGAACGTCTGGCGATCCGCCTGCGGATGCCTGGTGATGCGCTTCTCCAGCCTGGCGCTGCGAAATGCCATCCGGGTGGGGCACTCCCCGGCCAGCTCCGCCTGCCCGCAGAGCGCCGTCTCCCCGCACTTCACCTCTCCGCGGCCGATCCGGTCGCGGTCGCATCCGACGCGCCGGAGATACGACTGGTTCGCAGCCACCACGGTGAGCGAGCGGTCCAGCACGGCGACGCCGTCCTCCACGTGATCGAGCAGATCGACGAGGAAGCGCCGCTGGCGGTCGACCTCGACCTGGGTGTCGTGCAGCGCCGACGAGACCTTGCTGAGATCGTCGGCCAGCTCGACGATCTCGTCCCGCGGGGGCGCGTCCTTGCCGGCGTCGGGCAAGAGCGAGCGCGCGACGTCGCGCAGCCGTCGCAGGGGGGCGAGGGCGCCCACCTGGACCACGAGGCCGACGGCGACCAGCACCAGCACCGCGACGCCGGCGCCCCAGAGCAGCATCCAGGTCACCATCGCCTCGCGGGCCTGGTCGATCGGCGCCATTGAGAAGTCCACGGCGAGCGTCCCCAGCGTCCGCTGCACGGAGGGATGGCAGCGCAGGCAGCGGGCCTCGTTGGAGATCACGGTCAGGCTGCGGAGCACGCGCCGCCCCCCCACCGTCTCCAAGCCGGTCCGCGTCTGCGGCGCGCCCGCCGGAAGCTGACAGGTAGGGCAGACGTCGTCGGGCAGGGCCACCCGGCGGCCGGCCCACTCCGGCGCGCTGGCGATGGCGACGTTGCCGGTGGCGTCGGTGACGAACACGCGGTCGACCTCGACGCTGCGCGCGTACTGGGCGACGAGATCGTGCAGGAGCGTGCGGTTGTTCTCCAGCATCGCGAACTGCAGGCCGGTGAGCGTGAGCCGGCCCTGCGTCGAGGCGGCCTGGTGCATCGACTCCAACAGGCGATCCCGCTCGCGCATGTAGGAATATGCGGCGCTGGCGCCGACCACCACGGAGACCACCAGCGTGCTGAGGAGGCCCAACTTCAGCCCCAGGCCGGTCGCGGCACGCAACAGGGCCCGGGCCGTCGAGGCCGGCGGGCCCTGCACCATGCGCGGAGGCTGCGAGTTGCTCATCCCATCTCCGGACTGCCACCTGACCTGACGGTCTGTCAGGAGGCCGCCTGCCGAAGGCCGGACAACGCCGGCAACGCCTCCATCTTACGGCGGATCCCGCCCGGCGCCGTAACGGCCCGGAGCTTGCTCCTGGCGCGAGCGACGCAGTCGAGGTGGGCCATGGCGGATTCCCCGAAGGTACTTGCTCGCGCGGGGCAGGTTCTGTTGGTCTCGCTGGCAGTCACCTGCTTCTCCTGCAACGAGAACCGCGCCAGGGAGGCGACGCGCGGGGAGCGACCCGTCACCGTGGCCACGCCGGCGGGGGAGAGCGCGCGAGAGCCGCGTCCCGCCGAGGGGGCTGCTACCTTCAGCAGGGCGGCGTGGCAAACGCCCGAGAAGGCCGGGCCACCCGGGGTCAGCCCCCCGCCCGCGACGCTGGGCAAGGGCAAGTTCAACTCCGCCCAGGCCTGCGGCAGCTGCCACCAGGCGATCTTTGCCAAGTGGTCGCACAGCATGCACTCGAACTCCTACCTGGATCCGGTCTTCCGCGACGCGCTCTACAAGGCGCACTACCTCTCGCAGGGCAAGGCGGCACCCACCTGCCTGCGCTGCCACAGCCCGACCGTCAGCGAGACCAAGGACTACTACGGGACGGCGGAGATCACCCGCGAGGGCGTGACCTGCGACTACTGCCACTCCATCGGCGCACTCTCCACCGACACCAGCGGGGCGACGAAGTACCAGATCGACTGGA
>DATKAG010000113.1:0-6998 GCA_035498355.1 Myxococcales bacterium
AGGTGACGTCGATCTCCTGCCGGGTACAGCGGCCTCCGCCCTCAGAAATAGATGTTGGCTGTCAGCCCGGTGGTGGCCGTGCTCAGCGTCGTGTACACCGGCGTGCCGGCGGGGCCGCTGAGGTTCGCCAGCTTCAGGGTCAGCCCCAACAGCGCGCCGGCGGAGAAGTGGCTGAAGAAGAAGTATTCGACGCCAATCGCGCCGCCCAGCTGGAAGAAGAGCGCGGCTTCCGCGGTCACCGCGGGCGAGAGCTCGCGGCCGAGGATGACGAGCGGCTCCAGGTAGACGCCCACGTGGTTGTGCTTGAGCGGGTAGAAGCGCAGCCCTCCGCCCAGGCTGAAGAGGAGGTTCTGCCCCGTCCCGCCGGGCGAGATCGGCGCCTCCAGCCCGAAGTCGACCTGGAGGGCCACGTCGTTGGAGAGGAAGTAGGTGGCCCCGATCGTCGGCGAGCCTCCGCCGGGCAGGACGAAGGAGACGCCGGCGGTGCCCTTGGTCGTGGGATAGTCGGTAGAGGGCGCTGCGGGAGCGGCGAGCAAAAGCACGGCGAGCAGGTGCATGAAATCCTCCTCGCCGTTCTTCGCATCCTCGAAGCGCGTGCGACAGTTTTAGGCGGAAGGCGAGAGGCGCCCACCGCGCGGCACAGGCGCCCACACCCGACCACTCCGGCGACCTGCGAGCACTTTCCCCCGCCCCGGCCCCGTGGCTGCCTGGGGACCGATTCGTTAGCCTAGCGGGCTGTCCTGGTGTCTGTTTTTGGGTGTCTGGTTTCCGGAGGGCGCATGAACGGCTGGTGCAAAAAGCCGGTGCATTCCTTCGTCGCCGCGCTGGCGGTCGTCTTCCTCTTCTCTTGCACGGGCAAGCTGGACGTCTCGTTGCCCGGGCCCGTGACCGAGGGGACGATCGAGCCGGTGAGCGTGGCCTCCTCCCTCACCAAGGTGAAGGGCCTGCTCACGGGCCTTCCTCCCACCGACCAGGAGATCGCCGCCGTCCAGGCCGACCCCAACGCGCTGCGGGGGATGGTGCAGGGCTGGGTGAACGCCCCGGAGCACACGCCCAAGCTGATGAGCTTCCTCTCCAACGCCTTCCAGCAGAGCCAGGCAGTTTCCGCGGACTTCAGCGATCAGCTGGGCGACGCCCAGGGCATCCTCGACGCCAAGCTCCTGGCCAACCTGCGCGAGAGCTTCGCCCGCACCGCCCTGCAGCTGATCGGGGAGGGGCAGCCGTTCACCGCCACCATGACCACCCGGCGGTTCATGCTCACCACCCGGCTGATGCTCCTCTACGCCTATCTCGACTCCATCCAGATCGGCGACTCGGGGAACGAGGTCGACCTCTTCGCCAAGGCGAACCCGGGCTTCAGCTTCACCCTCACCGCCAAGAGCGGGCCCATCCCCCTGACCGACACCTTCGACCGCAAGAGCCCCAACTTCATGATCTTCTACGCCCCCCAGCTGGCGGGAGCGGCGTACGATGCGGCCTGCCCGCAGGATCCCATCGTCTACAACGGCGGCACCGGGCAGAGCGCGGTGAGCGCCTCGCTCTACGTCACCCTGCAGGGCAAGCCCGCCTCCTTCTCGGTACCCGCCGGCAACGGCAAGACGCACACCTGCCAGCCGCCGGCCTTCCCCGCCGCGAACCAGCCGCTCACCACCGCCGACAGCCAGGAATGGAAGATGGTGGAGATCGTCCAGGCCGATCCGGGCCAGGGCGTAAGCTCGGTGCTCGACCTGACCAACTTCCGCACCGGCGGCAATCTCCTCTTGCGCACGCCCCGGGTGGGCTTCTTCACCACCCCGTCCTTCCTCGCCGAGTGGAACACCAACGACAGCAACCAGGCGCGCGTCACCGCCAACCAGACGCTGATCGTGGCTTTGGGACACGCCATGAGCCCCACCAACGCCAGCCTGCCGCCCTCTACGGCGGCGGTGGACCTGGACCACGCGCCGCTGGGCACCGCCTGCTACGCCTGCCACCAGTCGCTCGATCCCATGCGGCAGTACTTCCGGCAGACGTACAGCTACTACTTCCATCCCCAGATCGACTCCGACGAGGCCTCCCTGCCCGGGTCGTTCGGTTTCCGGGGCATGAGCATGTCGGGCAGCAACATCTTCGACCTCGCCAACCAGCTGGCCGCCCATCCCGACTTCGCCGGGGCCTGGGTGCAGAAGCTCTGCACCTGGGGGAACTCCTCCCGCTGCGACGAGACCGACGGGGAGTTCCAGCGCATCGCCGCCCTCTTCTCCGACAGCCTCTACGACTGGAAGACGCTGGAGGTGACGCTCTTCTCCTCGCCCATCGTCACCTATCTGCAGCCCACCCGCACCGTCTCCCAGGGAGGCGAGGTGTTCCCGGTGGCCCGCCGCGATCACCTCTGCGGCAAGCTCTCCGGCCGCCTGGGGATCACCGACGTCTGCGGCCTGGACGTGAACACGGTGGTGCCGCAGCAGCTCAAGCAGGTGCAGTTCATCGCCACCGTGCTGCCCTCCGACTCCTACAGCCGGGGAGCGGAGGACTCGGTCCTCGCCAACGACCCCAACCTCTTCTTCCGCACGGGCATGGAGAACATCTGCGCCATCCTCGCCGCCCGGCTGATCGACTCGGGCGCGACCCAGCGCTGGAGCAGCGCCTCGCCCACGCCCGCCATCGCCGATTTCGTGCACACCCTCATGGGCATCGGAACGGGCCGCGACGCCACACCGATCTCCATCCTCACGGATCACCTGACGTCAGCGCGCGCCGGGGGCCTCTCCGCTTCCGACGCCCTCAAGTCCACCTTCGTGCTGGCTTGCCTCTCGCCGTCGGTGGTGGGGATGGGCCAATGACCATGAACCTCTCCCGCCGCAAGCTGCTGCTCGAGACGCTCTTCGGGGCCGGCCTCATCGGCCTGCGCTCGCTCGCCACGGGCATCCCCCTCTCCATCCTGGCCAACCCGCGCAAGGCGGCGGCCCAGGCGGCGCCGGCCTGCCCCGCGAGCCCGCAGTACCTGCTGCTCAGCTCCAGCGGGGACGGCGATCCGCTCAACGCCAACGTCCCGGGCATGTACACCATCCCGGACATCGCCCACCCGGGCGATCCGACGATGGCGCCGCTGCCGCTCACCCTCTCCGGGCAGGCCTTCACGGCGGCCACGCCCTGGGCGCAGCTTCCCCAGGCGCTGCTCGATCGGACCTGCTTCTTCCACCACGGCACCTACACGGTGGTGCACCCCGACCTGGGGAACGTGATGTCCCTGGAAGGGTTCGTCTCCCACCACGAGATGCTGGTGTCGCTGCTCGCGGTGCAGATGGCCGGCTGCCTGGGCACGGTGCAAAGCCAGCCGCTGGCCCTGGGGCCGCGCAGCGCCTCGGAAGGCCTGACGGTGGGCGGGCGGCCGCAGCCCATCCTCTCCCCCTCGGCGCTGGCCTCGCTGCTCTCCTCGCCCAGCGGGCCGCTGGGCCAGATCCAGCAGATCCGCGACGCCGACCTGGACCGGCTGAACGACTGGTACCGGCAGAACGGCAACTCCGCCCAGCGATCGTTCATCGACCGCTACGCGCTCTCCCAGCAGCAGGCGCGCAGCGTCTCCGAGAGCCTGCTCGGCTCGCTGGCCGCCATCAAGGACAACAGCGCCAACTCGCAGGTGGCGGCGGCGGTGATCCTCTTCCAGATGAACGTCAGCCCGGTGGTGAGCATCCACATCCCCTTCGGCGGCGACAACCACACCGACACCAACCTGGCCCGGGAGACCACCGAGACGGTGGCGGGGGTGGCCACCATCAACAACCTCTGGACCCAGCTCAACGCGGCGGGACTGCAGGACAAGGTCTCCTTCGCCACCCTCAACGTCTTCGGGCGGACCCTGAGCGCCGCCAAGGGCAACACCAGGGGCCGCAACCACATGGGCAACCACCACGTGGCGGTGATGTTCGGCAAGCCCTTCAAGGGCGGCGTGGTGGGAGGTGTGGAAGCCGGCGGCGGGGACTACCGCGCCATGTCCATCGACGCGGCCTCGGGCAGCGGGGTGGCCGGCGGCAGCGGCAACATCCCCTTCTCCGAGACCCTCTCCGCCATGGGCAAGACCCTGGGCGTGGCCTGCGGCGTGGACGGCGCGGTCCTGGACGACAACATCCGCGGCGGGAAAGTCGTCGCGGGGGCACTGGCCGGGTAGGTTCGAAGGATGGCCGACGATCTGGGACGCCGCGCCGTGCTCCGCTGCGGCGCGGCCTGCGCGATGGCCGCCGCCTGCGGCAAATTCGTCGACGAGCCCGTCGCCATCGAGGTGGGCGCGCCCAGCAAGGGATTGCTCTCCGTTCCCCTGGAGCGGATGCCCGAGCTGACCAGGGACGGCGGCAGCGTCCTCCTGCACGTCAACGCCCAGGACTTCCTCGGCCGGCGCGTGTCGGTGCTGGTGGCCAACACCACCTCGGAGGGCCTGCGGGCCTACGGCGCCTACTGCCCGCACGCGGGCTGCGAGCTGGCCTGGGTGGACGGCGAGAACTCGGTGGTCTGCCCCTGCCACCTCTCCAGGTTCGCGGTGGACGGCACCGTCACCCACCGGCCCGCCGTGGCGGATCTGGACACCTACCCCGCCAAGCTCAGCCCCGACGGACAGACGCTGATCGTGGATCTGAACGGGAGCGCCGGCGTCTTCCCGGCGGCCGTGAACGGCACCGTCACCTTCACCGTGCAGCAGCTTCCCGCGCTGGCCTCCGTGGGCGGGAGCGTCACCGGCCACTCGGCGGGCGTGCCCTTCCCCCTGGTGGTGCTGCGCTCCAGCGCCTCCCAGGTGATCGCCTTCGACGCCCGATGCCCGCACCTGGGCTGCGCGGTGACCGGTGTGCAGAAGCTCTTCCTCTGCCCCTGCCACGGCTCGCTCTTCGACATCGACGGGAAGGTGACGCTGGGCCCGGCCACCGGCCCGCTCACCGAGCTATCTGTTACGTTCGACGGCTCCAAGGTGGTGGTGAAGGTGCCCGGATGACGGCCCTGCTCTGCCTGCTCCTCGCTTCCGGGCCGGCGCTGGACGCTTCGTTCACCTTCGGCTCCTCCATGCGGCGGCTCTTCTTCAAGGACCGCATCACCCCCACCCTGGTGGGCTGGCAGAGCGGCGCCGTGGCCGTCTGGGGCCTGTCGGTCGAGGCCTATCCCGCCACCGGCCGGCTCCCCGTGCTCGACGACATCGGCGCCTACGGCTGGTACAAGCGCTCCACCCACTCCAACGCGCTCACCGCGGACGGCACGCTGGAGTTCAGCACCCAGGAGATCTCCTGGGAGGCCGGCCTGCGCTGGCGCGCCATGTCCCAGGGCAGGGAGCGGGCCGCCGTCAGCATGGGCTACGGCACGCTGCGCGACGACTTCAGCAGCGCCCGGCTTCCCGGCTTCCTCCTGCCCGCCGGCACCATCCAGTACTGGAAGCCGGGCGTGGAAGGGAAGATCTGGCTGGGGCCCGTCGCCCTGGGCGCGGGCGCCGCGTACATGCTGGTGGTGCGCCAGGACTTCCTCTCCGCCTATTTCCCCCGGTCCAGCAAGGGCGGCATCGAGGCCTCGCTGCGCGCCTCGATGGCGGTGGGAAAGCTGGGCCTCATGCTCTCGGGCCGCTACCAGAGGTTCTGGTACTCGCTCAACCCGCAACCCTACGATCCCTACGTCGCTGGAGGCGCTCTCGATGAGCATTTCTCGATCGACCTGGCTTGCGGCTATCACCTGTAGCGCGGCTTGCCTCGCGCTTTGGGGATGCGCCGGGTCGCTCGATCGCCCGGAGCGCTTCCAGAACCTCGGGTCCGCGCCGGACTCGGGGACCGGGGGCTCGTCGGACGGGGGCTGCGAGCCGCTGATCGACATCTTCCCGCCCAGCTGCAGCACCTCCGCCTGCCACTCGGCGCAGAGCCAGCAGGGGAACCTGGACCTGGAATCGCCCGGGCTCCCCGACCGGCTGGTGAACAAGCAGGCTCACGGCGGGCCGGGCAAGATCATCGACTCCGCCAACCCGCTGCAGAGCGTGATCCTCACCAAGCTCTCCGACCCCCCGCCCTTCCAGTTCCAGATGCCCCTGGGGGCCGCGCCGCTCTCCTCCGACGAGGTGGCCTGCTTGCAGTCCTGGGTCGAGGCGGCGGTCGCGCCGCCGTAGCAGGCCGCAAGAGAGTCCTTGCAATAACCGGCCGGGTGGATCGTCAGGGGCCAAGATGGCCAACCGATTCCTCGCCGCCGCCGCCCTGCTGTGCGCAATTCCCGCGGTTGCCGCTGAAGATGGCGTCGTTTCCTCGCCGGAGGTTCCCAGGCCTTCCGATTGGACCGTCTCGGTGGGGGGCGGGGCCTTCGCCATGCCCTCCTATCCCGGAGCGGCGTCGAGCCGCTGGATGCCCGCGCCGTTCGTCGACATCCGCTACAAGGACCGGTTCTTCCTCTCCCCGTTCACGGGCGCGGGCGTGAACATCGTCGCCTCCCAGGCCCTGGTGCTGGGCGTCGCCGTGCTTCCCGACTTCGGGCGCTCGGCCTCCGCCGCCGACCGGCTGCGGGGCTGGGGAGACGTCGGCCCGGGAGCGAACGTGAAGATCTTCGGCGCCTGTCCGCTGGGGCCAGTCGCCCTGGTGGCCGACGTGCGCCGCCAGCTGGGAGCGGGGAACGGCTTTTTGGCCGACGCCGGGTTGACGAAGTCGCTCTTCATCTCCCGCCACCTGATGCTCTTTCCCACGGCCTCGCTCACCTGGGCGGACGCGAGCTACTCGAGCGCGTATTTCGGCATCGACGGGAGCCAGTCGGCGGCCTCGCGGTCGCGGGGCGTGGGAGTGCCCGTCTACTCCGCGGGCGCCGGGCTGCGCGACGCCTCCTTGACGCTGCTCGCCGTCGTGCCCCTGGACGAGCGCTGGTCGGTGCAGACCCTCTTGAGGACGGAGCTCCTGCTCGGGGACGCGGCGAGGAGCCCACTCACCGAGCAGCGCGTCCAGCCCACCGTCGGGAGCGTCGTCGCGTACCGGCTCTAGTGCCTCGACCGGGGCGTGGTGATCGCACCGAGAACGCGG
>DATKAG010000114.1:0-5641 GCA_035498355.1 Myxococcales bacterium
CGCCTCAACCGGGTGCGCTCTCCCTTCCGCGTGGCCGACGCCTTCGGCGTGGAGGAGATGATCGATCCCCGCGACACCCGCCCGCTGCTCTGCGAGTTCGCCAACCTGGCCGCGCCGCTGCGCGAGCCGGGGCCGGTGTCCACGGCCATGCGCCCATGAGCGGGAGCGCCCAGCGGCAAAGTGCCGCAAGCCGGGGATCGCACCTGCGCCGCTCCTGGGCGGCGTGCGAGCGAGCCGTTTCGCACTGCGGAACCGCTCGCCTGCACCAGTTGCGATTGTGCTGTCGAGAAGCGAACATGCGTCACCCCGGAGTTTCACGGAGGGGATCTTCCGCGCTGCACCCCCCGCACCAACTGAGGAGGAGCACATGCGTAGTTCTTGGAAAGGGAAGATGGGTTTCATCCAGGCCGCGCTGATCGCCACCTGCGCCGTCGCGACCGCCGCGTCGGCCCAGCAGCAGACCACACCGGCGACTTCGCCCGACAAGCCGGCTGAGACCGGCCAAGGGGCGAGGCCTGCCGGCGTGGCCGGAGCGCCGCTTCCCGGCATGGCCCAGATCGGGCCCACCCGCGAGATCAAGATCGCCGAGTACACCTGGTTCCGCTTCGGCGCCCAGGTGCAGGCCTGGTACAAGGCCGCGCAGGACCGCAACACCGGCGGCACCAACGAAGGCTCGTACGCCCAGGACTTCTACTGCCGGCGCTGCCGCTTCTTCACCACCGGGTCGGTGGTCAAGGACGTCTACTTCAACGTCCTCTTCGAGGCCGGGAACTTCGGCAAGGGCGACGTCGCCACCGGCGCCAAGACCGACGGCACTGCCCGCATCCTGGACGCCTACGGACAGGTGAAGTTCGCCCAATGGTTCTGGTTCAGCGGCGGCAGCATCCTCATGCCCCTGACCCGCAACGGCCTGCAACCCACCACCACCTACGTGAGCATCGACAACGCAAACATCGACACCACCCCGGTGCTCCAGGGCAACAGCTTCGTGCTCCGCGACCTCGGCTTCCAGGCCAACGGCTTCTTCGCCGACAACCACGTCGAGTACCGCTTCGGCGTCTTCCAGGGCAGCCGGCAGGCGCCCGCCCCGGGGGCAGGGCAGACCGCCAGCCACAACGCTCCCCGCTTCGTGGCCATGGTTTCCGCCAACCTCTGGGACACGGAGACGGGGTACGTGAACGGCGGCCACTACTTCGGCACCAAGCGGGTGCTGGGCATCATGGGCAACTGGGACTACCAGCAGTTCCGCAAGGACTCGCCCTCGATCGGGGGCACCGCGGCGACCGTGGGGGTAGACAAGAACGCCTACATGGGCCTGAGCGGCGCCATCTTCCTCAACCTCCCCCTGGCCGGACCGAAGATGACGGGCGGCGACGAGATCGTGGCCCTGCTCCAGTTCGGCATCTACGACGGGGGCTTCACCCAGAACGCGACTGGCGTGACCACCAACCCGGGCACGTATCCGAACGTGCTCAAGCAGACCAACTACCTGGCCGAGGCGGGGTACTACAATCACGCCGGCCACTTCTCCGTCTTCGGCAAGTTCGAGAAGCGCAAGATCTCCGACGACTACGTGGCGGCGCTGAAGACCGCTTCGAACCAGACCTGGATCGCCGGCGGCGTGAAGTACTACGTCGCGCCCGCCAACTTCATGAACTTCGCCCTCCAGTACGAGCGGATCAACAACGACGACGCGCCGAGCACCCAGCAGGGCGGCACGAACAACATCACCTTCCAGATGCAGACCATCCTCTACTGAGCCAGGCCTTGCCGCGGCCGCCTTCGCGGGCGGCCGCGGATCCGCACTCCCCGCCCCGGGCGTCCAGGACCGCGCCCGGGGCGCGCTTTCCCCGAAGCACGCCCGCCGTCAGGCGCCACCCCTGGAGGCCAGGTGCAATTCGTCCTCAGCTCGGTCCTCAACGGCGTGGCCTACGGCCTGCTCCTCTTCATGCTCTCCAGCGGGCTGACGCTGATCTTCAGCATGATGTCCATCCTCAACTTCGCCCACGCCGCCTTCTACATGCTGGGCGCCTACCTCGCCTACCAGATCAGCTCCGCCATCGGCTTCTGGCCCGGCCTCCTGATCGCGCCTTTGCTGGTGGGCGCCCTGGGCGCGCTGGTCGAGCGCTACGGGCTGCGCAAGGCGCACCGCTTCGGGCCGGTGGCCGAGCTCCTCTTCACCTTCGGGCTGAGCTTTTTGGCGGTGGAGGCCGTGCAGCTCATCTGGGGCAAGGCGGCCGTCGACTACCGCGTCCCTCCCTCGCTGCAGGGAGCGCTCTTCACCTTCCAGGGCATCTCCTATCCCGTCTACAAGGCCTTCATGATGGCGGTCTCGGTGGGCATGCTCCTGGCCCTCTACGCCGGCCTCGCCTTCACCCGCCTGGGGCTGATCATCCAGGCCGCCCTCTCCCGCCCCGACATGGTCCAGGCCCTGGGCCACGACGTGCCCCGGATCTTCACCCTGGTGTTCGGCGGCGGCACCGCTCTCGCCGGCTTGGCCGGGGTGATCGGCGGCAACGCCCTGGTCACCGAGCCGGGGATGGCGGAGTCGATGGGCCCCATCGTCTTCGTGGTGGTGGTGGTGGGCGGCCTGGGCTCTTTGGGCGGGGCCTTCGTCGCCTCGCTACTCATCGGGGTGCTGCAGACCTTCATGGTGGGTCTGGACTGGTCGCTGATCGACCTCTTGCGCGCCCTGCACGTCGAGACCCAGGCCGCCCCGTCGCTCACCCGGCTCTCCCTGACGCAGCTCGCGCCCATCATGCCGTACATCCTGATGGTGGTGATCCTCATCTTCCGGCCGCGCGGCCTGATGGGGGCGCGGGAGACATGAGGGCGCTTTTCGCCCGCAGCCGCCTGATCGTCATCGCCGGCTACCTCGCCGTGATCGTCCTCGCGCCCCTGGTCTCCCCCAAGGGCTACTGGCTCTCGCTGCTCTGCCAGATCGGCATCGCCACCGTCTTCGCCCTCTCCTTCAACATGCTGTTGGGACAGACGGGCCTGCTCTCCTTCGGCCACGCCGTCTACTTCGGCCTGGGCGCCTTCGCCACCATCCACCTGCTGCGGGCCATGCAGGCCGGCTCCTGGAGGATCCCGGTCACGCTCCTTCCCCTGGCGGGCGGCCTGGCCGGGCTGCTCTTCGGCGTCGCCCTGGGCTACGTCACCACCCGCAGGGCCGGCACCACCTTCGCCATGATCTCCCTGGGCATCGGGGAGATGGTGGCGGCCAGCTCGCTCATGTTCCCCGCCTTCTTCGGCGGCGAGGCCGGCGTCTCCAGCAACCGCATGACCGCGCCCGGCTGGTTCGGCATCACCTACGGCTCGCAGCTGCAGATGTACTACCTGATCGCCGCCTGGGCCTTCCTCTGCATCCTGGGCATGTACGCCTTGGCCGACACCCCGCTGGGAAGGATGGCGAATGCGGTGCGCGACAACCCCGAGCGGGCCGAGTTCGTGGGCTTCGACCCGCAGTGGGTGCGCTATCTGATGGTGGTGCTGGCGGGGTTCTTCGCAGGCGTGGCGGGCGGTTTGAACGCCCTCAACTACGAGATCGTCACCGCCGAGACCCTGAGCGCCTCCACCTCCGGGATCGTGATCATGATGGCCTTCGTGGGCGGCATCGGCCACTTCGCCGGACCCATCATCGGGGCCGCCCTGATCACCGTCCTGCAGATCGCCGTCGCCGCCGTCACCGAGGCCTGGCCGTTCTACTTCGGCATCCTCTTCACCGTCCTCGTCCTCTACGCCCCCGGCGGCATCGCCGGCATCTTCGCCGAGCACAAGCGGCTCTTCGACACCGGGCAGCTGGGCCCGGCCCTGCGGCAGTACCTCCTCAAGCTCCTCCCCTTCTCCCTCTGCGCCGCGGGCGTCATCACCCTGGTGGAGATGGCCTACGCGTTGGCCAACACCACCGAGCGGGGGAGCGCGCCGCTCCACGTCTTCGGCGTCACCCTCAACGCGGCCCGGCCGGTGGGCTGGGCGCCGCCGGTGATCGCCCTGGTGGTGGGCGTGCTGCTCCTGCGCCTCATCTCCCGCCGCCTCTCCGCGAAAAGCGAGCGGGTGCTGACCCCCCTGATGGAGCGGGCATGAGCGCCCCCGCCCTCCGCCTGGCGAAGGTGCGCAAGAGCTTCGGCCGCACGGAGATCATCCGGGGCGTGGACCTGGCGGTGGCGGAGCGCGAGCGCCACGCCATCATCGGCCCCAACGGGGCGGGGAAGTCGACGCTCTTCAACCTGATCAGCGCCCGCTTCCCCCTCAGCTCCGGCAGGATCGAGCTGAAGGGCGAGGACGTCACCGGGCTGCGCCCCTTCGAGATCCGCCGCCGGGGCCTGAGCCGCAGCTTCCAGATCAGCAACATCTTCCACAACCTCAGCGTCTTCGACAACGTGCGCTGCGCGGTCCTCTGGCCGCTGGGCTACCGCTACTCCTTCTGGCAGCGGCTGAGCGGCCTCGCGGACGCCAGCGAGCGGGCGGACGCCATCATCGACGCCATCGGCCTCACCCGCCGCCGGGGGATGACCGCCTCCCTGCTCACCTACGCCGAGCAGCGGGCGCTGGAGATCGGCATCACCATCGCCGGCGGCGCCGAGGTCATCCTCCTCGACGAGCCCACCGCCGGGATGAGCCACACCGAGACGGCCGAGGCGGTGGCCCTCATCCGCCGGGTGAGCGAGGGGCGGACCCTGGTGATGGTGGAGCACGACATGAGCGTTGTCTTCGGGCTGGCCGACCGCATCTCCGTCCTGGTCTACGGCCAGATCATCGCCACCGGGACGCCGGCCGAGATCCGCCAGAACCCCGCCGTCCGCGAGGCCTACCTGGGGACCGGGTTCGCCGATGCTTGAGGTGGAGGAGCTGCACGCCTACTACGGCAAGAGCCACGTGCTCCACGGGGTGAGCTTCAACGTGCAGCCGGGCGAGATCGTCGCCTTGCTCGGCCGCAACGGCGTGGGCCGATCCACCAGCATCAAGGCCATCATGGGCCTGGTCGCCGCCCGCGGGTCGGTGCGCTTCCGCAACCGGCAGATCCTCGGGCTCAAGGCGCACGAGATCGCCCGGCGGGGGATCGGGTACGTGCCGGAGGACCGGGCCATCTTCCCCGACCTGACGGTGCGCCAGAACCTCGCCCTGGGGATGAAGTCCCGCAAGCAGGGCGGGCGCTGGAAGATGGAGGACATGTTCGCCCTCTTTCCCCAGCTCGAGGAGCGGGCGGACGCGCCCGGCGGCGTCCTCTCCGGCGGCGAGCAGCAGATGCTCACCCTCTGCCGGACGCTGATGGGGGACCCCGATCTGTTGCTCATCGACGAGCCCACCGAGGGGCTGGCTCCCAGGACGGTGGCCCAGGTGAGCGAGTTCCTCTGCGAGATGAAGAGGCGGGCCATCTCCGTGCTGCTGGTGGAGCAGAAGCTGACGATCTCCCTGCACATCTCCCAGCGGCTCTACGTGATGGGGCACGGCCGGGTGGTGTTCCAGGGCACCCCGGACGAGCTCCGCGACAACGAATCCGTTCGCAAGGAGTGGCTGGAGGTGTAAGCAGGCGCCGGGGCGAACGGGCTGGAGGATCATGAAGGCGGCAATCTGCCAGGAGTTCGACAAGCCGGTGCTGGTGGAGGAGGTGACCCTCGACCCGCCCGGCCGCGAGGAG
>DATKAG010000115.1:0-8309 GCA_035498355.1 Myxococcales bacterium
CACAACCGCTCGGCGGATCTGCGGCGCCGGGCGGCGTCGCTCCTCGTCAACGTACAGCCCGGTACGTTTCCTCGTCGCTCCTTGCGCGGCTTGCATCTCCGCCGCCTGGCTCGGTCCGAGGTTATGAAATGCGCTCTAGCCTTGGGGCATGGGCCCAGGGGACGGCCGCGCGCCGAAAGTGGGCGAGAAGGCGAGCTCGCCAGGGACAAGCCGCTGCTGGTGCTGATCTTCGGCGGCAGCGGCGACTCACGACACCCTGCTCGAAAACGAGGACGGGCACGAGAACGCCTTGAATCCGGCAGGCCGCTATTCCTCCACAGGCAGCGCCTCGATCACCAGCTCCGCGACGGGCGGCTGCGGCGGTTCCGGCGTCCCGATCAGTCCCTCCGCGTCCGCGGCGAGGGCGGCCAGCGCTCCCATGTGCCCCACCTCCAGCCAGGAGAACACGGCGGCCGCGGCCAGGCCGATGGCCACCCGCGGGGCGATGGCGAGCAGCTCCGCGCCGGGGTCGAAGAAGGAGACGCCGGAGACGAAGCCGGTGAGCGCGGCCACCACCGCGCCCGCGATCAGCTCCAGCAGGAGGAAGGCCAGGGTCACCGCCACGCAGGCGCCGAGGCGGGCGCCGAGCAGCGAAACCGCCTTTCCGAAGGCCGCCGGAGGCGGATCGGCGAAGGCCGCGGCGCGGATCACGGTCAGGCGCGCCAGCGCGTCGAGCAGGACGCTCCCCAGGATCAGCGCCGTTCCGATCAGCGAGGCGCCGAGGGCCAGCGCCAGCGAGGGGCGCGCGAGCATCGCGGGCAGTGCGGCGAGCAGCGCCAGGGTACAGGCCGAAGAGAAGCCGAGGGCCAGGCCCCAGCCGAGAAGGGAGGCGAGCAGCGTCCGCGCCGCGCCCCGCGAGAGCAGGAGGACGAAATTGCCGCGCGGAGGCCTCTGGTCCAGCTCGGTGTCGGCGGCGAGCAGCGGGACCGTCCCCGCCCAGAACAGCGTGGAGGCGAGGAAGAGGATTCCCAGCGCCGCCAGCACCCCGCCGAGCAGCGGCCAGCGGAGCGCCAGCGCCGCCCGCAGGGTGCGCAGCGCGGCGGGCAGGAGCGCTCCTCTCAGGGCGACGGCCGCCAGCAGCAAGGCCGCGAGCAGCAGGGGAAGCAGGGCCAGCAGGTTCCCCGCCTGGTCGAGCAGGGCCTTGAGGAAGGCCAGCTCCGGGTTGCGGGAGGAGGCGCGGAGGCCCAGCCGGACCGCGTGATTCGCGCGCAGCATCGGCTCCCTATAGCAGAGGTGCGGCCGGGTGGGTTCAGCGTTGCTTGAACTCTACAGTGCTACCCCACTAGATTTCCGCTCGATGCAGGCGGCCTCCCCCGTCCCCTCCTCGGTGCTGGTGATCGACGACGAGCCCGTCGTCCTCGATCTCCTCCAGCGCGTGCTGTCCGGCAAGGGGCTGCTGATCCGGACCGCTCGAAACGGCGAGGAGGCGCTGGCGCTGGTGGCCCGCGAGGAATTCGGCTGCGTGCTCGCCGACAAGAATCTCCCGGGGATGGACGGGATCGAGCTGGTCCGCCGCATCCGCCAGGCCCAGCCCAACTGCGCCTGCATCGTCATGACCGGCTACGCCTCGACGGAGAGCGCGGTGGAAGCCCTCCGCCTGGGAGCGGTGGACTACATCGAGAAGCCCTTCGACGACCTGGCGAGCATCGCGGACCGGATCGACGACCTGGTGCGGCAGATGAAGGGCCAGCTCGAGGGCCGCGCCCCGCTCCACCTGGTGGAGGCCCCGGAAGAAGGCGAAGAAGCGGCCGCGCCCGCCGGCGCCGATCCGGAGACGCCGGTGGAGATCCTCCAGGCGCGGGTGAAGCACGCCACCACGGACTTGCGGCGGCGCTCCCTGCACCTGCTCCAGAGGCTCGTCGCCAGCAAGGCCGCCGGCCGTGAGGTGCTCCTTTCCGGAGAGTCGATCCGCGACGAGATCCGCCGCCTGGCGGAGGCCGGAATGAACGACCCTTCGGACCTGAAGCGCATCGAGGAGAAGCTCGAGCAGCACCTCGACCTGGTGCGGCACGCGCAGAACCGGTGAAGTAGTACTTTTCCCTGTATTTACAGCCAGCAACGCACCCGTGGCTTTCTTGCTGCCACGGCGAGCGGCGCTCTATCCTGCCCTCTGCGAGGGGCGGGCCGCGCGATGCACTTTCGCAGCAAAATTTTTACAGTACTGGCATTGGTCGGGGTGGTGCCGGCGGCCCTGCTCGGCTCGCTTTCCTTCTCCATCAACCGGGCGGAGCTGGAGCGGACGGTGGGGTCAGCGCAGGCCCGGGTCGCCGAGGAGGCGGCGCGCGCCTGCGAGCGGTTCGTGGCCCAGGCCGCGGAGAGCCTCCGCCTCTCGGCCAGCATCCTGCCGCTGCGCGATCTCTCCGGCGACGAGCTGGCCACCGTGCTGCGCATCCCCTACCGCCAGCTCGAGTTCCTCGACGCGCTCTGGCTGCCGGGCGGGCCGGTGGTCTTCGAGGGCGGCAACGGCCGGCCCGCGCCCGACCTGGACATGCTGCAGCGCGAGGCGCCCGTCCGCCTGGCGGCGCACGCCGGCCTCGCCATCGGCACGCCGTACGCGGCGCTGGACGGATCGATGCGCCTGCCGGTCGCCCTGCGCCTGGAGGGAGAGCGGATCCTCGCCGCCGAGCTCTCGCTGGCGCAGCTCACCCGGCAGATGCGCCAGACCTCGCAGGGCGGGACCCTGGCCTACCTCGCCACCCGCGAGGGCCGGGTGCTGGCCCAGCCCGAGCGCTTCGAGCTCTCCGCCGAGGAGCGGGCCCTGCTCTCCGGCGCCGCCCTGGACCCCGTGCTCCGCCGGGCCGACGGGCACCGCTGGCTGGCCGCCGCCGCTCCAGTGGGCAGCCTGGGATGGCTGGTGGTGGTGGCGCAGCGCGAGTCCCTGGCGCTGCGGCCCGCCGCGCTGGTGCGCCAGTACACCCTCTTCTGGGTGGCGGTCTCGCTGCTGCTGGTGCTGGTGCTGGGAGCGCTGCTCTCCCGCCGCGTCACCGAGCCCGTGAAGCAGCTCCGCGAGGGCGTGCAGGCGCTGCGGCTGGGCCGCGCCCTCGCCATCCCGGTGGACAGCGACGACGAGATCGGCGACCTGGCCGGCTCCTTCAGCCAGATGGCGGGAGAGATCGTCCGCCGCGACGAGGAGATCCGCCGCTGGAACGCGGAGCTGCAGCAGCGGGTGGACGAGCGCACCGCCGAGCTGAAGACGGCGCAGGACCAGATCCTCCGCGCCCGCCGCCTGGCCGCCCTGGGCTCCCTGGGGGCCGGCATGGCCCACGAGCTGAACAACCCGGTCACCGCCATCACCGGCGTGGCCGAGCTGCTCCGGAAGGAGCTGGCCGGAACGCCCCAGGAGGCGAGCCTGCGCACGCTGCAGGAACAGGCCCGGCGCGTCTCCGCCATCGTGGGCAACCTGCGCGCCTTCGCCGACCAGGAGCGCGCCCAGCCCGGGCGAAGGTTCCCTCTCCATTCCTCGGTGCAGGCGGCGCTCGACCTCTACGAGGAGCAGATGCGCAGGGGCGGCATCTCGCTGAGCACCGACATCCACAGCTGCGAGGCCCAGGGCGACCCGGCGCAGATGCAGGAGGCGATCGCCCACCTGGTGCAGAACGCCATCGCCGCCATGCCCGGAGGGGGCACGCTGAAGGTCACCCTGGGCGACGTGAACGGCGACGCCCTCAAGCTCTCGGTGAGCGACAGCGGCAGGGGGATCCCCAAGGCCATGCGCGACCGCATCTTCGATCCCTTCTTCACCACCAAGGACGGGGCCGGCGCGGTGGGGCTGGGCCTCTCCATCTCCCACAGCATCGTCGAGGCCCATCACGGCAAGCTCCTGGTCGACAGCGCCGAGGGACACGGCGCCACCTTCACCATCGTCCTTCCCGCGGCCGCGGCGGCCGCCCACCTCCGATGACAAACCCCTCGCCAGAACAGGCCCACAGGGAGGCGCGGCGCCGCCGGGCGCGCACGGCCCTGCAGGCCGTCGCCCTCGTCCTTCTGCTCACCGCCGCCGCCTGGGCGATCTTCCGCAGGACCCTCTACCGGGCCCCTTTCCCGCCCCCGCCTCCGGCGCACGCGGCGGAGGAGCCGCGGGTGGAGGAAGCGATCGTGGTGGCGGTGAGCGGCGATGCGGTCCGCCTCTCCCCGAACGGCGGCACCTCGGCGCTGGCGGTAGGCCAGCGCCTGCGCGCCGAGGACTCGGTGCGCACCGGGCGCGGGGGCAGCACCGACCTGCAGCTGGGCGCGCGCAGCCGGCTGACCGTCGCCGAAGGCACCCAGCTCACCGTGCGCGAGGTGACCGAGAAGCTGCACCGCTTCAAGCTCACCCGCGGCCGCATCGCCGTCGACTACCAGGCGGACGGGGCGCGCCTGTTGCGCATCGAGAGCGCCGACGGCAGCGCGGTGGCCGAGACGCAGGGCGCCCGCTTCGGGGTGCTCTCCACCGGCACGGCGGTGGCCATCGCCACCCAGACCGGCGCGGTGAACCTCACCTCCCGGGAGAAGACGGTGGAGGTGCCGGCGGGGACGCAATCCATCGCCGTCGCCGGGCAACCGCCTTCGGGCGCGGAGCCCATCCCGGCGAAGCTCCTGCTCAAGGTGGCCGACGCCGTCGCCGCCCAGGATCACGAGGGGGTCTGCGCGGAGGTGGAAGGGACGGCGCCCACCGGCGCGGAGGTGCTGGTGGACGGGGCGCCCGCGGCGGTGGCCGAGGACGGCCGCTTCCGCGTCCGCGTCCCCGCCGCTCCGGACAAGAGCAGCGCCCTGGTGGCCGTCCGCGACGCCTCGGGGCTCACCACCACCCGGATGGTCCCCTGCGGGGGCGCGGGGGCCATGGCCCGGATCAAGGACTTCGCCATCCATTGGAGGAAGAAGGGACCGTGAGCGCCGCCCTCCTGCTGGCCATCGCCCTCTCCTCCCAGCCGCCCTTGCTGCGGCTGGGGGCGGACGCGCGCGCGGTCCTCAGGGTGGAAGCGTCCAGCCAGCCCGTCATCAGCGCCAGCGTGGGCCGCGTCGAGGGCGTCCGCCGCACCGGCGAGGGCACCTGGGAAGCGGACTACCTCCCTCCCGACGAGGCGCTCCCCCAGGTGGCGCTCTTGATCGCGACCTGCGGATCGGACGCGGCCGCGGCCACCATTCCCCTCTGGGGTGAAGGGGACGCCCTGGTGAAGACCCGGCCGCGCGGGCGCATCAGCGTGGAGATCGGCTCGCAGACCTTCGGCCCCGTCGACGCCGACGCGGAGGGGAACGCGGTGGTGCCGGTGGTGGTGCCGCCCGGCGTGCCCGAGGCCCGCCAGGGCAAGCGCCTCATCCCCCTGCACGTGCCGCCCTCCAGCACCGTGCACCTCGCCCTCGGGGAAGCGGCGGCCGCTGCCGATCGGGCCCAGACCGTGGCGCTCTTCGTGGCGGCCTCCACCGCGCGGGGCGAGCCGCGGCGCGGCGCCGCCATCCGCCTGGACGCCAGCCGGGGAAACCTCACCGCCCTGCGCGAGATCGCCCCGGGGCTCTACCAGGCCTGGCTGGCCCTGGCCCCCGGAGTGCCGGGCGAGGTGCGGGTGAGCGCGGCGCTGGACGACGCTCCGGAATTCGTCGCCCGCTCGGCGCTGGCGCTGCGGGCCGGCCCTGCCCGCCGGGTGGAGATCTCCGCCGACCGCGAGCGGATCGGCGCGGACGATCCCCGGGCGCTCTTGCACGTCAGCGCCCGCGACGCCGCCGGCAATCCTCCCGGCGACGCGGTGGCCTTCGCCTCCACGGCCGGCGAGCTTCGCGCCACTCCGACCGCCCCGGGCGAGTGGGAACTGGCCCTGGACCTGCCCCACTCCTTCGCCGGCCGCGACTCGGTGGAAGTGCGCGCCAGCGCGGCCGACGCCAGCGCCGCCCGCACCATCGTCCTGGTCCCCGGCCCGCCCATGGAGGTGGGGTTCGAGAAGGAATCGGCGTCGGTGGTGGCCGATGGCGAGAGCCGCCTGCGCCTGGAGGTGCTGCTGCGCGATCGCTACGGCAACGCGGTCCGCGGCGTCCGGCCGGAGCTGTCGGCGGGGCAAGGGAGCGCGAACCTGGAGGAGCGGGGCGGTTCCCTCTACGCCAGCTACCGGCCGCCGGTGCTGCAGAAGGGGGGCGAGACCGAGCTGGAGCTGCGGGCCGGCGAGCTGGAGGGGCGGGCCCACGTCACCCTGCTGCCGAATCTGAGAATGGCCGCGCTGAGCGCGAAGGCGGGCGTGCTCTCCAACTTCTCCGGCTTCTCCGCGCCTCTGCTGGGGCTGGAAGGGGCGCTGCGCAGCGAGCTTCTGGGGCCGGAGCTGGCCCTTTCCCTGGGCGCCGATTACGCGCACCGCGAGCAGTCCGATCTGCTGGCGGAGGGCTCTTCGGGCGTGGCAGCCGCCTCGCGCATCGACCTGCTGCTCATCCATCTCTCCGCCTCCTGGCGGAAGCGCTTCGCCGGGGGAAACCTCTTCTGGCTGGGGGCGGGACCGTGCGCCGCGGCCTACTGGACGAAAGTGAGCGCGACGGGCTTCCCCTCGCGAAACGGCTTCGCCTTCGCCCCGGGGCTGCAGGCGGGGCTGGGAGCCGAGCACCGGCTGCGCTGGGTCGTTCCCTTCCTGGAGGCGCGCGCGGCCTGGGTCACCAGCCCCGCGCTGCCCATGCTGGAAGGGCCGCTGCGGACGCTTTCCTTGCTCGTGGGGGTGCGCCTTGAGACGCACTAGGGCAACCCTCGGCGGGGCGCTGCTCGCCGGGGCGCTGGCCTGCGCGCGCGCTTCCGGGTCGCCGCCTCCCTCCCCGCTCTCGGTGGAGCCCGCGGCCGCCTACGCCGGCCAGCAGGTCGAGGTGCTGCTGCACGGCGAGGAGTTCAACCCGGCGGTCGTGCAGCAGCTCTCCGGGGGATCGCACATCGCGCTGGACGCCGGCTTCCGCGCCTTCCTCGGCGACGTGGAGCTGGAGGGCGTGCGCTTCATCGACTCGCGCACGCTGGCGGCGACCGTCCCCGCGGCGCTCCCGGCGGGCAACTACCCGCTGCGCGTGCAAGGACCTTACGGCAGCGGCAGCGTGGCGGACGCCTTCCACGCCCTCGCCGCCCCGGCGGCGCTCACGGCGGTGGCCACCGCCCCGGCCCAAGCCCTGGTCGGCAAGCCGATCCAGATCGCGGTCGAGGCCGACAACACCGGCGGCGTGGCAGTGCTGGGAGTGGCGGCGGGAAGCCCCGTGGCCAGCGGCCCGCCCGCGGTGCTGCTCCCTCCGGCGGAGACCGTGGACATCTCCACCGGCGCCTCGCACACCTTCGCCTGGCAGGCGCAAGCGAGCGCCCCGGGAACTCTCGATCTCACCCTGCCGGTGGCCGGCCGGGACGCGCTCCAGGGGACGGCCGTGGCCGCCAGCGCTTCCGCCTCCGTCCGCATCGTCACCCCCGCACATCTCTCGACCGCTCCCAAGCCGGCCCCGGCCAGCGAGCCGGCCGGCCCTTCCTTCCAGCTCAGCGCCGACGTGACGAACGACGGGGGCTCCGACGCGCTCGCGGTCCAGCTCGATCTCTCCGGGGCGGCCGGCACCGTGGGGGTGCTCTCCTCTCCCGGCCCGCAGGACATCCCCGCCGGCCAGACCCGGACCTTCTCCTGGACGGTACACGGCATCGCCGCAGGCACCGCCCTGCTCCAGTGCGCCGGCTCCGGGGTGGACGCGACGGACGGCTCGCCGGTGGCGGTGCCGGCCGCGCAATGGACGGTGATCATCTTCAACGCCGTCGCCGTCCTCGTTCCCAAGCTCTCCCTGGCGCCCGGCGCGGTGCCCGGCGAGACGTTCTCCGTGACCCTGCGACTGGACAATCCCGGCCTGTCCGACGCGCTCGCCGTGCAGCCGGCGATCGCCCTCTCCGGCCCTGGCTCCGTCACCCTGCTCTCCGCCCCTGCCGCCGCCGCCGTCCCCGCCGGCGGCAACGCCACCTTCGCCTGGAGCTATCAGGCCTCCTCCGCCGGGAATGTGACCTTCGACGTCAGCGCCACGGGCACCGACGCGCTCTCGGGAAACCCGGTCTCCGCTTCCGCGTCCGGCGCCATCGCCATCGCCTCCGTCGCCCCCGTTTCCACCGACCCGTTCGGGGACGGCACCCCGTTCTCCTACGTGTTCGCCTATGCCAACCGGGTCTGGCTGGGGCCGAGCGCCGATGGGACCCGCGGGGTGCGCATGAGCTACGACGGCAGCAACCCGGAGGTGGTCCAGTACCGCTTCCAGAGGGACCCCTCGGGCGATGCGAACGCCGCCTCCCCCCCGCCCGCCGCCTTCCCCTCGCTCGG
>DATKAG010000116.1:0-3582 GCA_035498355.1 Myxococcales bacterium
ACCAGGTCGGCCAGGTCCTGCTGGGTGATGCCGTGCAGGCAGAGCTCGTTTCCCGGGGCGATGCGCTCGCCGTGCGCCTGGGCGAGCGAGGTGAGCATCTCCGCCAGCCGGGCCGGAACGTCCTTGCGGGTGAGGCCGAGAACGCGCTGCCGCAGCTGACGCACCCGCTCGTTGAGCGCCCGGATCACGTCCACCGCCAGGGCGGGCCGGGCCTCGAGCAGGGCGCGGAAGTCGCGGCCCTCGATGCTCCACACTTCGCACTTGCCCGAGGAGACCGCCAGCTCCTCCATCAGGGAGCCTTCCGGCCGCAGCACCTCGCCGAACAGGTCGCCCGGCTTGAGGATGGAGAGCACCGACCGGCTCTTCCCCCTGCCCTGCCGGAGCAGCCGCACCCGCCCGCTGCGCAGCAGGTAGACCTTGTCCGCCGGCAACCCCGGCCGGTAGATGACCGCCCCGTGTCCGAAGGTCTCCACCTTGAAGTAGCCCCGGAAGTCGACCACGTCGGCCGGCGGCAAGCTGGGTGCGACGAGCGGCTGGAACTGCGGTTGGAAGCGGGGATCGGTGGTGAGGGGACGCATGCTCGGGCTCCGGGGAAAGTGGGTGTTGCCCGCCTGTCAGAGCAGCGTCCGTGCCAACCTTTGGACAGAAGAAAAACATCGTTCTTTCAAGTGAATGAATGATCGTCCACAGTCCGTGGCCAACCGATTCTGAACGGAACGTTCAACCGATTCGTCGAATCGCTCTACGAAACGTTCAATCGCTGCCCGCCGGAATCCCGTATTTTTTCAGCTTCCGCTCCAGCGTAGGCCGGGAAATGCCCAGCATCTGACAGGTCCGCCCCTTGTGGCCCTTGGCCAGCGCCCAGACGCGCGCGATGTGCTCGCGCTCCACCTCGTCCAGGGTGGCGATGCGCCCGTTGCCCTGGACCGGCGGCTCGGGCTCGCTGCGCGGCGGGGGCGGCAGCGTCTGCTCCACCAGGTGCTCCTCCAGCAGGATGTCCCCCTGGGAGAGCACGGCCGCGCGGGTGAGCACGTTCTCCAGCTCGCGCACGTTGCCCGGCCAGGAGCGCTTCTGCAGCTTCTCGATCACCTCCCGCGGCACCCGCCGCAGGTTCTTGTGCAGGCGCTGGTTGATCTTCACCAACAAGTGTTCGACCAGCAGCGGGATGTCCTCCACCCGCTCGCGCAAGGGCGGCAGGCGCAAGGTGACCACCTTCAGCCGCTGGTAGAGGTCCTCGCGGAAGCGCCCGGCGCGCACGTCCTCCGCCAGGTCGCGGTGGGTGGCGGCGAGGATGCGGGCGTTGATGGGGATGTGCTTCACCCCTCCCACCCGCTCCACCTTCCGTTCCTGGAGCACGCGCAACAGCCGGGCCTGGAGGTTGGGCGAGAGCTCCCCGATCTCGTCGAGGAAGATGCTCCCCTCCTCCGCCAGCTCGAACTTTCCCGGCTTGGTCTGCAAGGCGCCGGTGAACGCCCCCTTCTCGTGGCCGAAGAGCTCGGACTCCAGGAGAGTCTCCACGATGGCCGAGCAGTTGATGGGGATGAAGGGCTTCTGCGGCGCCGAATAGCTGTGGATGACGTTGGCGATCAGCTCCTTGCCGGTCCCGCTCTCCCCCTGGATGAGGACGGTGGCCCGGGAGGCCGCCACCCGCCCCAGGTCCTTGAACAGGCGCTGCATCACCGGCGAGACGCCGACGATGTCGTCCATGTCGAAGGCCGGGCCGCCCTCCACCGCCAGGTAGTCGTTGCCCCGGGCCAGCCGCCGCACTTCCAGGGCCCGGTCCAGGGCCACGTCGAAGGCCTGGATGTCGATGGGCTTGTGGATGTAGTCGAAGGCCCCCGCCTTCATGGCCCGGATGGTGGTGGCCATGTCGTGGTGGGCGGTGATCATCAGCACCGGCGCCTCGGCGGCCCGCTTGCGCAGCTCGGGGATGAGGTCGATGCCGCTGGCGTCGGGCAGCCGCATGTCGAGGACGATGGCGGAGGGGGCGGCCTCCTCGGCGAGGCGGAAGCCCTCCGCGCCGGTGGCGGCCGACATGACGCCGAATCCCCGCTCCTCCAGGTGCATGGAGAGGAGCTCCCGGATCGACCGGTCGTCGTCGACGATCAGGATGCGGTCCATTGCGCTCACGCGGGAAAGGTCAAAGAAATAACATTTCCCCCGCCCGGGCGCTCCTCGATGCGGGCTCCCCCGCCGTGCTCGCGCGCGATCCGCGCCACCACCGCCAGCCCCAGCCCGCTCCCCCGCGCGCGCTGGGGGGTGAAGGGCACGAAGGCCTTCTCCCGCAGGTCGGGGGCGAGCGTGCGCCCCGCGTCGGCCACCGACAGCTCCCAGCCCCGGGGAAGCTCGCGCAGGACCACCTCGACGGCTCCCCCGCCGGCCTCCTCCGCCGCCACGGCCGCCTGCCGGCAGAGGATCTTCGCCGCCGTGCGCACCCGCACCGGGTCGATGGAAGCGGGCGGCAGGTGCGAAGGCACGCTGCGGGTGAAAGTCACCCCCCGCGCCGCCCACTCGATCTCCACCCCCGCCACCGCCTCCTCCACCGGGCCGCGGGGATCGGCGGGCACCAGGGAGAGCGAGGGAGGCCGGGCGAACTCCAGCACCTCGTTGAGCAGCAGCTCGATGTTCAGCACCTCGCGCAGGGCGATGGAGGTGCGCTTGAGGTCGTTGGGGGTGAGCGCGCCGTGCCGCTCCAGCGTCTGCAGGGCGATCTTCACCGCGCTCAGCGGGTTGCGCACCTCGTGGGCCACCAGGGAGGCGAAGCGGGCCAGGTCCTCGGCGCGCAGGGCCGCGTCGGTCTGCTGCTGGCCGGCCGTCAGGTCGCGCACCAGCGCGATGGCCCCTCCGCTCACCCCGCGCAGCAGCAGCTGGGCGGCGAACGGCTTGCCGGCCCGCATCATGGGGCGCTCCTCGGACACGGGCACGTTCGCGCAGAGCGCCGCCAGGTCGCGGGCCGCGCGCTCTCCGCCGGAGAAGAGCGAGCTGGCGGGGCGGCCCACCAGCTCGCCCGCCTTGGCCAGCAGCACCTTCTGGGTGTCGCCGGTGGCGAAGACGATCCGGGGCGCGGCGCCGTCGTCCCAGGCCACGACGCAGGAGTCCGAGGCGGCGCCCACGGTGCGCGCCAGCTCCTCGCAGATCTGCTCCACCTTTCTCACTCTCACCGGTCCGATTATCCGCCCCGGGGCGCGATTCGCCACTTGAGCGCAAGGAAGATCGGATCCCTGACCGATGGGCGACAATCGGCCTGCGGAGGTACGGTGGTCGACACGAAGGGAGGGCCGATGCGCCCGATCGATCGGCTGGTGCGGTCCGAGTCCGGACAGGGGTTGAGCGAGTACCTGATCATCGTCGCCCTGGTGGCCATCGCCGCCATCGGCGTGGTGACCGTGTTCGGCCGCGACATCCGCGAGCTGTTCGCCGGCACCACCGATAGCCTGGCGGGCAACCAGGCGAGCAACACCGCCCGCAAGGCCACCGTGAAGGCGAACAAAAACCTGAAGAACTTCGGCAAGTACAACGCCTCGACCGGCGACTGAGCGGAGGGGTGCCCGCGCCGTGTCCGCCCTGCCGGCGCGGAAGGAT
>DATKAG010000117.1:0-14147 GCA_035498355.1 Myxococcales bacterium
GGTCACGCAGGTAGCGGCGAATCCGGTCCACATCAGGTACGAGCCGACCCTCCGCGCGGTGGGTCCCGGCTCCGAGCCGTACAGCGCGGGGATGTTCTTCACCAGAGGGAAGATCGTCCCTCCGCTGCGCGCCGTGTTCGAGGGCGTGAAGGGGGCGAGAGCGAGGTCGGCCATGGTGACGGCATATCCGAGCCCCAGCGTGCGCCGGCCCATGCTGCGGACCAGCAGCAGCGCCAGCCTCTTCCCCAGGCCGGTCCGCTCGTAGCCAAGCGCGAACATGAAGGCGCCGAAGATCAGCCAGACGGTCGCATTGGTGAAGCCGGACAGGGCCCACTTGAGCCCCTCGGCCGGCAGCTGGAACGAGGGGTTCGCAAGCTGCGCCGGAGTGAAGGCGAGGCCGGTGACGGCGCAGAAAGTGACGCCGATCAGGCCGATCGCCGCGGCGGGGATCGGCTCGAAGACGAGGCCGAGGATCACCGCGACGAAGACGCCGAAGTAGTGGAAGGCGTGGTGGGACAGACCGGGCGGCGGCGGCACGACGACGACGAGGAGCGCAGCGGCGATCGGGACGGCGGTCTTCCAGATCTTGCCAGCCCACGCGGGCAGATGCGGGAAGGGAAGGAAATGCTTCTGGACGGCGACGGTCACGGCGACCTCCGAGAAGGGCGCAACTCCCGCTCGAAGTTCTTGCTTGGCGCATGCCGGGAAGCGCGGCCGTTACCTGCCCGTCCTCAGGGCGGTTTCGGGCCGGGGACCGGCGTGCGCGCGCGATCGACACGCACCGCGTGCACGTCCGCTCCTTGGGCCATGGAAAGAATTGCGGCCCGTCCTCGAAGGCTAGGGCCCCCTCCCGGCCTGCAGCCGCTCCATCCCGCCCATGTAGGGACGGATCGCCTCCGGCAGCACCACGCTGCCGTCCGGCTGCTGCCCGTTCTCCAGGATGGCCACCACCGTGCGCCCCACCGCCAGCCCGCTGCCGTTCAGGGTGGCGGCCAGCCGCGGCTTCTCCCCCGGCGCGGGGCGGAAGCGGATCTGCGCCCTGCGCGCCTGGAACTCGCCGAACGAGGAGCAGGAGCTGATCTCCCGGTACGCGCCCTGCCCGGGCAGCCAGACCTCCAGGTCGTACGTCTTCTCCGCGGAGAAGCCCGTATCGCCGGTGCAGAGGAGCACCACCCGGTGGTGCAGGCCGAGCTTCTGCAGGGGCGCCTGGGCGTCGGCCACCAGCTCCTCCAGCGCTGCCTGCGCGTTCTCCGGCCTCTCGAAGCGCACCAGCTCCACCTTGTGGAACTGGTGCTGGCGGATGATGCCCCGGGTGTCCTTGCCGTAGCTGCCCGCCTCGCTGCGGAAACAGGGCGAGAACGCGCAGTACTTGATGGGCAGCTGGGCCCCTTCGAGGATCTCGTCCCGGTGGTAGTTGGTCACCGGGATCTCGGCGGTGGAGATCAGGTAGTAGCCCGTGGTGGTCTTGAACAGGTCCTCCTCGAACTTGGGGAGCTGGCCGGTGCCGCGCACCGAGGCCGCGTTGACCAGGTAGGGCGGGATCAGCTCCAGGTACCCGCGCTCCCGCGCGGAGTCGAGGAAGAACTGCACCACCGCCAGCTCCAGGCGGGCCAGCGCCCCCCGGTAGAAGACGAAGCGCGCGCCCGAGACCTTGGCGGCGCGCGCGAAGTCGAGCATGCCCAGGCTCTCCCCCAGATCGGTGTGCTCTTTGGGGGAGGCGATCTCGGGCTTCTTCCCCCAGGCGCGCACCACCTGGTTGTCCTGCTCGGAGGTCCCGGCGGGAACGCTCTCGTGCGGCAGGTTGGGCACGCCCAGCAGCGCCGCCTCGATCTGCTGCTCCACCTCCTTGAGCCGGGCCTCCTTCTCCTTCACCCCGTCGGAGAGCGCCTTCAGCCGCGCCCGGAGCTGCGCCTGCTCCTCTCCCTTGAGGGTGCGCATCTGCTCCGAGGCCTTGCGCTGCTCGGCCCGCTCCGTCTCGCTGGACTGGATGAGCTGCCGCCGCTCCGCGGCCAGCGCCTCGATGGGGGCGAGAGCGCTCGCCGCCGCCGGGCCCCGCGCGGAGAGCCTGCCGCGCGCGTCCTCGAGATTCGCCACCACCCACTTGAGGTCGAGCATGGAGGCGAAGTTACGCTCGCTTTTTCCCCCGTCAATCGCTAAGGGTCATCCCGTCGGATGGGCGACCTGAGCGACGCCGAGCTGCTCGATGCGTTCCGCTCCGGCGACGCGAAGGCCTTCGAGGCGCTCGTGCGAAGGTACCAGCGGCCGGTGCTCGCCATCGCCCGCCGCTTCGCCCGCGACGAGGACGACGCCGAGGACCTGGCCCAGCGCGCCTTCATCAACGCCAGCGAGCGCGCCGGCGGCTGGCGGGGCGGATCGTTCAAGTCCTGGCTCTTCCGCATCGTGGTGAACCTGGCCAAGAACCACCTGCGCGACATCGCCCGCTTCGACCGCTCGGCCGAGGCCCAGGAGCAGGAGAGCGAGGCCCAGGGTCCCAGCGCCGAGGAGCGGATGGTCCGGGGGCAACAGCAGAGGGCCCTGCGCGGCGCGGTGGCCAAGCTTCCCCGCCGGCAGCGCGAGGTGCTGCTCTTGCGCATCGACGGCGACCTGCCCTTCGCCGAGATCGCCTCCACCCTGGGCATCACCGAGGTGAACGCCAAGGTGAACTTCCACCACGCGGTGCAGAAGCTGAAGAAGCTGCTTCAGCCCTGAGCGAGGAGCAGGAGATCCCCGGCGGTGAAGCCGTAGGCGGCGTTGCAGAAGTCGCAGGTCAGGCTCGCGCCCTTGTCCCTGGCCGCCATGTCGCGCAGCTCTTCCCTCCCCAGCGAGCGCAGGGCCCGCTCCACCCGCTCCCGCGAGCAGCGGCAGGCGAAGCGCGGATGCAGCTCGTGCACGATGCGCGGCGGCCCCAGCGCGAACGCCCGGCAGAGCTCCCCGGCCAGTCCGCCTGCCTGATCGGCTTGCAGCAGGGCCGCCAGAAGCCCGCCCTGCCGCAGCGGCTTGCCCAGCGCCCGGGCCTTCTCCGCGGCGGAATCGTCCAGCGGAGCGACGAGCACGCCCGCGGCGGCGGCGACGGGCTCGCCGGCCGAGACCAGCGCCTCCAGCGCCAGCTCGCCGCCCCGATCGCTCTCCCCGCGCAAGTACAAGGTGAGCGCCGCGCCCAGGTCCGCGCCGGCGAAGGGGAAGGCGGCGCGGTGCGCTCCCCGGCCTCCGGCCGGCGCCCGCAGCACCGAGAGCATTCCCGCGCGCTCGTCGTGTGGCGATGCCAGGACCGGCCGGGCGTCGAAGCGGCCCCGCTCCGCTTCCCGCGCGGCGCCCTCGAGCGCGTTCACCCGCACCAGCCCGCGCACGGTCCCTCCTTCGTCCGCGTCCACCAACAGGCCGCGCAAGGGGCCGTTGCACTCCAGCTGCACGTCGACGCGGGCCTGATGGTGCGCGGCCAGCAGCAGGGCCCCGGTCAGCCCTTGGGCCAGCGCTCCGGCGCTCCCCGGCGAGAGCCGGTGCCGCGCGGCCGCCTCGCGCGAGAGCTCGCCCGCGCTGCACACCAACAGGCGGAGCCCGGCCGCTTCCACGCTGAGGAGGGAATCGGGCACGGAGCAAATGTAGCTGGTACTGTCGCGCGGTGCGCAAGATCGCGCTTCCGTTCTTCTGCGCGCTGGCCCTGGCCGGGCCCTTCTGCTTCGCGCCCCTGAGCGACAGCGATACGGGCTGGCACGTGGCGGTGGGCCGCCTGGTCCTCGCGAGCGGCATCCCCCACCGCAACACGCTCTCCTGGAAGTGGGGCGACTACCCCTGGTACGCCACCTCCTGGCTCTTCGACGCCCTCTGCGCCCTGGCGGGGAGCGCGCTGGGGCTGCAGGTCCTCACCTTCACCTTCCTCGCCCTCGCCCTCTTCGCCCTCTGTCTCGCTTGCGAGACGGCCTGGGTGGTGCCCGGCATCGCGCTCCTGCTCGTGCCCCGGCTGGTGCCGCGTCCCCACCTGGCGAGCTGGGCGCTGCTCGCGGCGGTGCTGGCCCTCGCTCCCCGCGGCGTCCGCGCCCGGGCCCTCTGCGTGGCCCTGGTGGCGCTGGGAGGGAACCTGCACTCCGGGGCGGTGTTCGCGGCCTTCGTGCTGGCGGCGGAGTCGCTGGAGGCCTGGCAGCGCTCGCGCCGGGGCGTCGAGATCTGGCTGGCGGCGGGCGCGGCGCTGGCCCTGCTGGCGAATCCCGGCGTGCTCTTCAACTCCGGCTACCTGCTCGAGCACCTGCTGCACGTGGACGAGGTGGTGCAGCTCAAGGAGATGGAGCCGCCTTCCTTCCTGGCCCGGCCGGCGTTCTACCTCCTGCTCCCTGCCGCCCTGATCTCCGTGGTCCACCGCCGCCGCGAGCGCCCGGCGCAGCTCGTCTGCACGGTGGTCTTCGCGGCGCTGGGCCTGCGCGCGCTGCGCATGGTCTCGGAGGCGCAGATCGTCTGGGCGCCCGCCCTCGCCTGGGGGCTCTCCCGGGCGCCGCGCCGCCTGCTGCCCGCCGCCGGGCTCGCCGCCGCCATCCTGGCGGGCTTCTCGCTGCGCCTGGATCGCGCCGCGCTCGGCCTGCGTCCCTCTGCTTCCTGGGACGCCGCGCTCCTGCCGGTCCGGGCGGCGCGATTCCTCGAGGAGAACGCCATCGCCGGCCCCGGGTTCAACGCCCTGCGCGACGGCGGGTATCTGGAGATGGCGCGACCCACGGTTCCCTCCTTCATCGACGGGCGCCTGCAAGCCATCCCCCAGGAGGCCTGGGAGGAGCTGCAGGAAGCGGAGAAGTCTCCGGCCACCTTCCAGGCTCTCTTGATATCCCTGGGATGCGAGTGGGCCATCGCCACCCGCGTGCGCGAGCGGCTGGGTGGATACCGGTTGCTCAACGGCCCGCTCTGGGCGCTGGTCTACTGGGACGACGCCAGCGAGGTGTTCTTGCGGCGCGACGTCCCCCGCTTCGCCGCCCTGCGCGAGCGCTTCGAATACAGGCACTTCCGGCCCTACGGCGCCATCGTGGGCGCGGTGGAGAAGCTGGACCGCGAGGGCCTGCGGGAGCTCCTGGGCGAGCTCGAGCGCTTCGCCCGCACCTCGCCGGGCGACCCGTTCGCCCTGCTCGACCGCTGCGCCGCCCTCACCCGCCTGCAGGCCGCGGAGCGAACCGCCGCCTGCGACGAGGCCCAGGCGCGGGCCCCGCCTTCGGTGCTGGGCCTGGTGGCGAAGGCGCGCGCCCTTCAGGCCGCGCCCTGAGATCCCTCCGCCGCGGGCGGCGCCATCGGCGCCGTCTCTCCCACCACGCTGCGGATGGTCTCCCGCAGCGTGTGCGAGGGGCGGAATCCCAGCTCGCGCTCGGCGCGGGTGCCGTCCACCGTGCAGAGGAACTGCAGGTGGTCCAGCTCGGCGGAAGGAAAACCCGCCAGGCGGTACTGGAAGAGCTTGCCCAGCAGCGGCCGGGCGATCAGGTGCGGGATGGGGAGGGGGGCCCGCCCCAGCTCGCGCAGCACCGCCGAGAGAGGCAGCTCGCCGGGTCCGCAGACGTTGAAGATCCCCCGCACCCCGGGGCGCAGGGCGAGGGCCAGGGCCTTGGCCACGTCGTCCTCGTGGATCAGCTGCACCATCGGGTCGAAGCCCGCCATCATCCAGGGGCGGGGCAGGCGCAGGTAGGTGGAGGGCGCGTTCTTCACCGTGGGGCCCACGATGTGGACCGGCCGGAGGATCACCGTCTCCACCTCCGGGTGCTTCCAGATGTACTGCTGCGCGTACATGTCCACTTCCACCAGGTCGCGGATCTCGGGGAAGCGCTGGGAGCCGAGCAGCGGCGACTCCTCGGTGAGGAAGTTGTCGTTCCCCGGCTGGGGCCCGTAGACGAAGGCGGAGCTGAGCACCACCACCTTGCGCACCCCGTACTTGGCCGCGTGCGAGAGCACCGCCTTGGTGCCCAGCACGTTGAAGCTGTGGTGCTCGTGCTGGGGCAGCCGCGGGTCGCGGACGATGGCCATGTGGATCAGCGCCTGCACGTCGCCCCGGCGGAAGATGTCCTCCGCCTTGCGCTTGCGGATGTCGAGGTGATGCACCTCGAGGTCCTTGGGGGCCCCGGGGAAGGGCCTCCGGTCGATGCCGATCACCCGGTCGGTCTTGTGCAGCAGCCGGGCCAGAGCGCGCCCCAGGTTGCCGCTGATCCCCGTGACGAGCACGGCGTCTCTCGCCATGCCGGCACACTAACAGATGCCCCAGGCGATTTCAGCGAGGGATCGCCAGCGCCACCGCGGTCGCATTGTGCCAGGAGTCGATCCTTCCGCTGTAGCTGGCAATCTCCCCGTAGGTGAGGAAGCCGGCTACAGGCACCTCTCCCACCACCTCGCGGACGGCGTCGATCTCCCGCTGGAAGCCCTTCTTGAGGATCATCCCCCGGCAGACGCAGTCGAAGAGGAGGATTCCGGCCGGGGGCTGGCCCTGCAGGTGCTGCAGCGCCTCTTCGGCCGCCAGGCGCGCGGCCGCCACCATGGCGTCCGGCTTGCCGTCGAGGATGGCCACCTGCGATCCCTGGGGAACCTCGGCGGCGCAGGTGAGCGAGCCGTCCGGCCCGACGGAGAGCGGGGCCCGCGCCCGGGTCACCTTCCCGGCCACCAGGATGCCCAGCTCGTTGGCGATCAGGTACTCGCCGGCGCTGGCGGGCGTGAGCGTCACCCCGTGCTTCTGGGCGTGCTCCTGGTAGACGGCGAAGGCGGGGCGGCCGTCAATCTCCTGCACCACGTTCTTCCTCGCCCGGGTGACGCGCATCTTCTCGCTGGTCGGCTCCAGCCCGTGGCCGATGCCGATGCCCCAGGGCGTGCGGGTGAAGACGTGCAGGGCGGCCGCCATGTCGCTGCCCGCGCGCTCCGGCTCTCCCACCTGGGTGGCGGTGAACTTCCCCTCGTCTCCCGCCGCCCCTCCCACCACCTGGTGCAGGGCCTGGGTGTTCTCCACCATCGACTCCACGAAGCGTTCGCCCGAGCCGCACAGGCCGTCCACCAGGGCCACGGTGGTGGAGCAGACGAAGCCCCTCTGCCGGGCGGCGGCCGCTGCCGGGTGGAACCCCTCGCAGAGCGATCTGGCCACCGCTGCCGGCCCTTCGCCGACGCCCCGCTCGGTAGCCGCCAGGTGCGGCGAGTCGGTGCGCACCAGCAGCACCGAGACGCCGCCGTGGATCAATCCGCGCTCGTTGAACTCGCCGGCGGTGGTGCAGCCGATCAGGCTCGCATCGGGGACCACCCCCTGGGCCGCGCGCAGGCACTCGCCCAGCGGGAGGGCGGGGGAAGCGAAGACGAATCCGAAGGAGGCGGCGCCCCCGCCCAGTCTTTCCAGCGCCATGCGAGCGGCCTCGGCGGACGCGACCTTGGCATCAGGGCCGCCGGCGCGGCCCGAACCGACCTTGTTCGGCATGTGCAGATCCCCCTGGGCAGGAAGCGAACCATGCCGCGGGAAGGCGCGTCGAGGGACCGGCCGTGGTCCGGGGTGGACCGATCAGCGGAAGATGGATCCGCGCGCCGCCAGCCCCCGCTGAATCAGCTGCTCGATGGCATTCTTCACCAAGGAGACCTTGCGCTCCAGCTCGGCGTCGTCGTCCTCGGCGGTGCCGGCGAGGCGGAGGGGAGCCCCGAACCAGAGGTGGTATTTCACCGGCAAGGGCAGCGGCAACAGCGTGGGGGTGACGGGAAGGGCGGGGAACCCGAGGGCCCGCGCCACCACCTTGAGGTCGAAGAACGCCGGAGCCTGCTCCTCGGCCCCCACCACCGCCACCGGCACGATGGGCGTCTCGGTCTCCAGGGCGATGCGCATGAACCCGCTCCCGAAGTCCTGCAGGCGGTAGCGCTTGTCGTACGTCTTGTTCAGCCCCCGCGTCCCCTCGGGGAAGACCATGATGGTCTCCCCGGCCGCGAGCAGGCGGCGGCAGTTCTCCGGCGTTCCCACCACCTGCCCGATGCGGGCGAAGAAGGGCGCCACGAACGGGAGCGTGGGGGCCCACTTCTCCACCATGGCCCGGACCACCCGGGGCGGCTCGCCCTCGAGCAAGAGCGACATGCCGATCATCGCCGCGTCCAGGGGAAGCTGTCCGGAGTGGTTCGCCACCAGCATCACCCGCCCCGCGGGAACCTGCTCGATGCCGTGCGTCTGCACCCGGAAGTAGGTGCGGTAGAGCCAGAGCGCGGGCGCGATGGCCGCCTTGGTGAAGTCCAGCTCCAGCCCGAAGGGGTCCACCCCGTACTCGTTCTGGGGCGCCACCAGCCGGGCCAGCCGCGCCTCCAGGTCCGGGCCGCCCTGGGAGGCGGTCCACTTCTCCATCGCCCCGCGCAGGCGCCCGAAGAGGCCTCGGGGCCGGTCCTGTTCGGCGCGGACGAGCGCGGTGCTCATGCAAGCGCTCTAACGCCGCCGGAGCGTCAGGGCAAGAGGCGCAGGGCCGCGTCCTGCAGCGTGCAGGGCCGGCCCGGCAAGGATTTCAACAAACGGCGCAGCCGCCGCAGCTTGTCGGCCGCCGGCAGGCGCAGGCCCGGCTGCGAGCGCCCGATCTCCCCGGGGACGTCGCTGCGGTCCAAGGCGTCGATGCCGTGCAGCTCCAGGTTGAAGTGTCCGCCGGCGAAGGCCGCGCGGGCGAGCAGGGGCAAGGGGAGCACGGTGGTGCCGATCACGGGGGCGCGCAGGCAGGGAAGCGTCGCCACCGGCAGCTCGCGGACCCCGCGGCGCCGGTGCGCGGCGCGCCGGGCGAAGAGCTGGCCGACCCCGCCGAGGATGCTCGCGCTCCGGCGCCCGCGCAAGGCGTAGAGGCCGATCGCCGCCGCCTTGGCCGCGTAATAGGGAGGGCTGGGGAGCAGGGAGGAGTCGTAGGCGTACCCGCGCTCGCGCACGGCATCGAGGAGCGCGTTGGAGAGGGTGTACCCGGGAGCGCGGAAGCCGCGCGGCCGGCTGCCGCTGGCGTCCTCGATGGCCCTCTCGGCCAGCGCCAGGTCCTGGGCGATCTCCTCGCGCGTCCTGCGCGAGAGCGCGTAGTCGTGTGCGTGGGAGTGGGAGGCCATCTCGTGCCCGGCCTTCGCGGCCGCCCGCAGAGCGCCGGGAGCGATGGCCGCCTCCTTGCCGATGACGAAGAAGGTGCCGCGCAGGCCCAGGGCGGCGAAGAGATCGCAGAAGCGCCCCAGGGCGACCTCGGGAACGGCTCGCAGGGCCCGATCGTCCAGCTCCTGCCGCAGCCCGTGGATGGCCGCGTAGCAGCCCAGCCCGTCCAGGTCGACCGAGACGGACCAGATCACCTCCGCCGGCTCTCCTCCTGCAAGTAGTAGATGTCGTCCTGGATGGTCTGGGCGTCGCCGGCGTCCGGCCGCAGCTTCAGGTACTCCTTGAAGTGGTGGATGGCGTCGTTGCGCCGGTTGTCGTCCTTGTACATGTAGCCCAGCTCGTGGTGGGCGGTGGCGTCGGCGGGATCGACCTTCAGGGCCTGCAGGAAGGCGTTCACCGCCTTGGTCCGGCATCCCGAGCAGTCGTAGTCCTTGTAGGCGATTCCCAGCTTGGTCCAGACCCCGGCCAGCTTGGAATCCTGAGCCAGCGCTTTCTCGAAGTGGCCGGTGGCGCTCTTGAGGTCTCCGGACTGCTGCTCGGCGTCGGCCACCAGGGACCAGATGCGGGCGCGCTTCGGATCCAGGTCGGCCGCCTTCTTGAAAGCGGTCACCGCCTCGCCGAAGCGGTTCTCGACCATGAGGTTGATGCCCAGGTGCTCGAAGGCGTCCGGGTTCTTGTCGTTGCGGGCGATGGACCGCTGGTACATGTCGATCGCGTCCCGCACCTGCTGCACTTTCTCGAAGATCAGGCCCATGTGGTAGAGGTACTCGGGGTTGTTGGGCTCGATCTCCACCGCCTTCTTCATCAGATCGACGGCCTCGCTCATGTTCTTCTGCCCGGCCACCGCCCGGGCCAGGTAGTAGAGCGCCTCCGTCTGGCGATCGTTGAGCAGCACCGCCTGGCGCAGCTCCTGCTCCGCCTCCGCCATCTGCCCGCGCTCCACCAGCACTCCTCCCAGGCGGGCGCGGTAGCGGGGCTCCTTGGGGTCGAGCTTCACCGCCTTGCGGAACGACTCCAGGGCCGCCTCCGACTCGCCCATGCTGCGCAGCAGCGTCCCGTATTCGTAGGCGAGGGAGGCGTCGCTGTCGAGCTGGGCGAGGGCGATCTCCATCTCCTTGCGGGCGGCGGCCTTCTCCCCCTTGGCGGCGAGCGCCCGGCCCATGCCGAAGTGGGCGATGGGATCGTCGGGATCCTTCTGCAGCGCCCGGGCGAAGGCGGCCTGCGCCCTCTCCTTGTCGCCCAGGGCCAGCGCCAGCTCGCCCAGGGCCTCCTCCTCCACCGGGGTGAGCCCTTCCGAGGGGACCTTGAGCGCCGCCTCCAGCTTCTCCTGCGCCTTGGCCTTGTCGTTGCGCGACGCCCACACCAGTCCCTCGGCGGCCAGCGCTTCCACCAGGTCGGGCTTCGCCTTCAGCGCCGCCTCGTACTTGCGGTAGGCCTCCTCCGCCTTGCCGATGGCGTCGGCCACCTTGCCCTGGAGGAAGAGGTAGCGGGCGTTGGTGCCGTCCTTCGCCACCGCCTCGTTGATCGCCTTGTCCGCCTCCAGCAGCCGGTTGAGGCCCAGGTAGGCGCGGGCCGCGCCCGCGTAGGCGAAGGCCGACCCGCCGTTCTGGATGGCGGCATCGAACTGGCGCGCGGCCCGGTCCCACTCCAGCCGCTGCAGGCGGAATTCGCCGTACGCCTCGTGCACCCTGGCCGAGCCGGGATCGAGCGAGACCGCCCGCTCGTACGCCGCCTCTGCCGAGCGCCGATCGTGCGCGGCGGCCGCCAGCCGGCCGCGCAGCATGTTCGCCCGCGCCTCCTCGCCCGCATCCAGCGTCTTGCGCGCCTCCCCGTCCAGCACCTTCGCCAGCAGGTCGCCGGCCGCCTTGGCGTCCTTCTGCTGCAGGCGGACGGAGGCGAGCTCCACCATCAGCCGGGCGTTGTCGGGCGATGCCTTGAGGGCCCGTTCGAGGAAGTCCGCGGCCTCCGGAAGCTGGCCGCGGTCGCGCGCCACCGTTCCCCGCAGGAGCAGCAGGCGGGTGGAGGCCCCGCGGGCCTTGAGGGCGTTGTCGAGCACCTGCGCCGCCCGCCCCGACTCGTTGGCGGCGATCAGCGACATCGCGTACAGCCAGGTCGACTCCAGGTCCGCGGTGGGGGTGTCGCCCAGGGCGGCGAGGAATTGCTTGGCCTTGGGGACGTCGCCGCTGGCCAGGGCGAAGGCGCCCCGGGCGCGGTTCTGGGAGGGCTTCGACCCCTTCATCTTCTCCTGCACCCGCTTCGCCTGGTCCCAGTCGGCGCCCACCTGGCCGTACTCGATCTTCAGCTCGGAGGCGGCGAGGACGAAGAACGCCTTCACTTCCTCGTCGTCGGGGACCGCGGCGATGAGCTGCGCCGCCGCCGCCACCGCCTCGCGCGCGCCCACGAAGTCGCCCTGGCTGAGCTTCTGCAGCCCCTGCTGGATCACCTGCGCCTGGGCGGCGTCGGCGGCCCGCTTGGAGGGGAAGATCCGGTTGATCCAGAAGAGGCCCGCCGGCGTGTTCCGGGCGCGGAACCCGAGGATTCCCCCCACCACCAGCGCGATCAGCACCGCCACCATGGCCAGGCGGCCGGGCTGGGTCAAGGAGCGCAGCGCGGGGAGCACCTGCGTCTGTACGGCGCCCGGGCCGCGCAACTCCTTGCGCCGGGCGCGCTGCGCCGCCTTCTCCTCCTTCTCCTTCTTCTTGCGCTCCTTGGCGGACTTCTTCGCGTCCTCGGGCTCCGGAGGAGGGACGGGCGCGTCGTCTTCCAGGGAGAGCGTCTGGTCCGTGGAAAGGTCGGAGGCCTTCCCCACCACCGGCGGCGGCGGGCGCTTGCGCCGCTCCTCCTTGGGCGGCTCGTCGACGAAGTCGAGCATGTCCGGCCCGTCGCCGCCCTCCGCCTTGGGAGTGACGGCGAACTCGTCCTGGACCTTGGGCCGCAGCGCGAAGTCGTCCGGCGACCCTTCCGGCGCGGGCGGCGGCGCGGCCGCGGGTTCCGGCGGCGGCGGCAGGTCGGCGGCGAAGGGATCGTCGGCCGGGCTCGCCTGCTCCGCCGGAGGCGGGGCCTCGGGCGGTGGGCTCTCCTCTTCTCCCCCGATGTTCGCGAACGGATCGTCGCCGTCGCCGGCAAGGCCGCCCGCGGGCATCTCGCCGAAGCCGGGCAAGGGAACCGCGCCGTTGCCTTCCGATGGGTGCGGGGGGCGGAAGTCGGTCACCGTCTCCTGCGCGGGCTCGTCGAACGAGGGCATCGGCGTCTCGGCCGGCGCCGGCGCGTCCAGGTCGGGCAGGGGCGCCGACTCCGGCGCGGAGGCGGATTCCGCCAGGCCAGGGAGGGGAACCGCGCCGGCGGCCGGGGCGTGCTTCGGCGCCGCCTGGGGCTTCGCGGGCGCCTTCGCCGCGGCCGGCTTTCCGTCGCCCTGTCCGGGCAGCGGCACGGGGGACTTCGCGCCTTGCTTCGCGGCCCCCGCCTTGGGCCGGTGCACGGTGAACGGGTTCTTGCACTTGGGGCACTTGATCGACAGGCCGGCCGGCGGGACGCGGGAATCGTCCAGCTCGTAAGCGGCGGCGCAGTTCGGACAGGAGATCTTCACCGGTCGTCCATTCCTCTGCGTGGCGGGGAGCGATGCTCCCCGGCGGACACCACTTCCGCCGGGCCGCACCCGGTCCTGACGCCTGGGTCACGCTAGCACCCGGATCCGGCCTCCGCCAACGAAACGACGGCGCTTTTCGTGGTAGAGGCGGGTGCCTATGCGCCGGGGTGGGATTGCCATCGTGGTCGGCGGCGGACTGGCCGGCCTCGCCTGCGCGCGCGAGCTGGGCGAGGGGTGCACGGTGCTGGAGGCGGCCGACCGCGTGGGGGGCCTCTGCCGCACCGATCGCATCGAGGGATTCTCCTTCGACTGGACCGGCCATTGGCTGCACGCCCGCGATCCGGGGATCCGCAAGCTGATCGAGGAGCGCTGGCTCGCGGGGAATCTGCTGACGGTCCGGCGCCGGGCGCGGATCTACAGCGAAGGAGTGTGGACCACCTTTCCCTACCAGTTCCACCTCCACGGCCTGCCGTCGCGCACCGTGAGCGACTGCGTCCTCGGGTTCGTCGACGCCACCATCGGCCCGGGCGGGGCGGAGCTGCGCGAGCGCCCGCTGCGGAACGCCGCCGAGTTCATCCTCCGCCACCTGGGCGAGGGATTCGCGCGCCACTTCATGTTCCCCTACAACCAGAAGCTCTTCACCGTGCCCTGCGAGGAGCTGTCCCCGGAGTGGGGAGGCAGGTTCATCCCCCGCCCCACGCTGCAGGAGGTGGTGGAGGGCGCGGCCGGACCGGCGCGGGAGGACGTGGGCTACAACGCCTCCTTCTGGTACCCGCGCACCGGGGGCATCGAGGCGCTGCCCGCGGGCATCGCCAGGGACCTGCGCGCGGAGGTGCGGCTGTCCGCGCGCGTGCAGAGCCTCGACCTTCAGGGGCGCCGCCTGCGCCTCGCCTCCGGGGAGGAGCTGGCCTGGGAGGCCCTGGTGCTGACCGCTCCCTTGCCCGCCTGCGCGCGGCTCTTGCCGGAGGCGCCGGCCGAGGTGCGGGAAGCGGCGGCTCGCCTGCGGGCGGTCTCCGTCACGGTGGTGGAGGTGGGAGCGCACGACGTGGGCGGCGAGCGGTTCCACTGGGCGTACTTTCCCGGCCCGGAATTCCCCTTCTACCGGATCGGATCCCCCTCCGAGGTGAACCCCGCCCTCGCTCCCCCCGGCTTCCGCAGCTTCGCGGTGGAGTTCGCGCACCGCGGACCCGCCGACGCCACCCGGCTGAAGGCGCAGGCCCTTTCGGGGCTGGCCCGCTGCGGGCTGATCGATCCCGCGCGGGTGGCGCTCTGCCGGGCCCGGACCATAGAGGTGGCCTACGTCCTCTTCGACAAGAACCACGCGAAGGACCGGTCCACCGTGCAGGGCCACTTCGAGCGCCACGGCGTGCGGCTCGCCGGCCGGTACGGGAAATGGGAGTACAGCTCGATGGAGGACGCCATCCTCTCGGGCCGCGAGGCCGCCCGCAACCTGGCATGATCTCCATCGTCATCCCCGTCTACAACGAG
>DATKAG010000118.1:0-3056 GCA_035498355.1 Myxococcales bacterium
GACCCGGTCTCCCGGACCTTCACCGCCCCGCAGGCCGCCGGGCCGCCCCCGCGCGAAGGGCTGGTGGCGGTGGTCTGCGCCGGCACCACCGACATCCCCGTCGCGGAAGAGGCCTGCGCCACCGCCCACGTGGTGGGCGCCCAGGTGGAGCGCCTCTACGACGTGGGCGTCTCCGGCCTGCACCGGCTCCTGCGGCACGCGGAAGCGCTGCGCGAGGCGGACGCCCTGGTGGTCTGCGCGGGGATGGAGGGGGCCCTGCCCTCGGTGGTGGGCGGGCTGGTGGCGCGCCCGGTGATCGCGGTCCCCACCAGCGTGGGCTATGGCGCCTCGCTGGGAGGGATCGCCGCGCTGCTGGCCATGCTCAACTCCTGCGCCGCCAACGTCACGGTGGTGAACATCGACAACGGCTTCGGGGCGGGCTTCGTGGCGGCGCTGATCGCCCGCCGGTCGCAGCACAGGCGCGACGCCCCCAAGGAGGGGCGGGAGGCGCGGACGAAATGACCGTGCTGGTGCTCGAGCCGGTGGGCGGGATCGCCGGCGACATGCTTCTCGCCGCCCTGCTGCAGCTGGGAGCGCCCCGATCGGCGCTGGAGGAAGGGGTCGAGGCGCTCGGCCTGCCCGGCGTCTCTCTCGAGGCGCGCGAGGTCGAGGTGTGCGGGATCCGCGCCCTGCAGGCGGAGGTGCGGGCACCCGAGGAACACCGGCACCGCCCCTGGAAGGAGATCCGCGATCTCCTCGGCCGCGCCCGCCTGCCCCCCAAGGCCGCGGAGCGGGCGCTGGCGGCGTTCTCGCTGCTGGCGGAGGCGGAAGGGCGGATCCACGGCGTCCCGACCGAGGAGGTGCAGTTCCACGAGGTGGGCGCCGCCGACTCCATCGTCGACACCGTGGGGGCGGCCTTGCTTCTCGAGGCCCTTTCGCCGGCCCGCATCGTCGCCTTGCCCCCTCCCGCCGGGGGCGGGACCGCCCGCTCCGCGCACGGGCCCATCCCCGTCCCCGCTCCCGCCACCCTGGAGGTCCTGCGGGGGCGGACGCTGCGCCCCAGCGGGCCGGGGGAGCGGACCACTCCCACGGGGGCGGCGATGCTCGCCGCCTGGACGGAGGAAGCGGACGCCGTTCCCGAGCTGATCGTGGATCGCATCGGCTACGGGGCGGGGACCCGCCGCTGGGACGACGCGCCCAATCTGCTTCGCGCCATCCTGGGACGGCCCGCGCAGGAGGCGGGCCGGGAGGCCGCCTGGGTCCTGGAGGCGAACCTCGACGATCTCTCGCCCCAGCTGATCGCCTCGGCGCTGGAGTCGGCGCTCGCCCAGGGCGCGCTCGACGCCTGGGTGGCGCCGCTGACGATGAAGAAGGGGCGGCCCGGCCACCTCTTCGGCGCCCTGGTGGGCGAAGGGGCGCGGGCGGCGGTGGAAGGGGAGATCTTCCGCCAGACCAGCACGCTGGGCATCCGCGCCACCCGCGTGGAGCGGCGCCTCCTGGAGCGGGAGCTGATCGAGGTGGCCACCGAGTACGGAAAGGTGCGCCTCAAGGTCGGCCGTCTCTCCGGCGCCGTCGTCAACGTCGCCCCCGAGTTCGAGGACTGCAGGCAGGCTGCCGAGCGCGCGGGCGTCGCGCTCAAGGAGGTGATGGCGGCCGCCCTCTCGGCGTTTCGTACGGCGCGCTGACTCGCGGTAGGATCTCCGGCCGGGGGGCGGGAGATCGAGCCGTTGCAGCCGGAACAGCGAAAACTCCGCCTCGCTCTCATCGGCCCCGCGGCCCAGGCCCTGGCCGGGAAGCTGGCCCAGGCCGGCTTCGAGCTGGCCGAGGGCGGCGCGGCGGTGATCGATCTGTCCTCCTCCCGCGACCGGCTGGCCGACGTGCGGCGCCGGTACTCGCCGGTGGTGGGGCTGCTCGCGCAGGATGCGCCGGACGGAGACGCCGAGTTGCTGGACGGGCTGGTGCGGCTGCCCAACGCCGCCACGGACCTGCCGCCGCTGTTGCGCACGCTGGGCCGGGCGGCGGCCGACCGGGCGGAGCTGCAGCGGCGGGCAGACGATCTGTCCGCCCTGGTCGAGCTCACCTCGGCGCTGGCGGCGGGGGGCGACCCCGAGCGCTTGCTGGGCCACGTGGTGGAGCGCATCGCGGGGCGGCTGACGGTGGAGCGCTGCTCCCTGGTGCTGGTGGAGGCCGAGGGGTCGGGAACGGTGGTGGCCTCCAGCGACGATCCGGCCGCGCGCGGCATGCGCATCGACCTGGCCAACTACCCCGAGTTCCGGGAGGTGATCTTCACCGGCCGGCCGCTGGTGATCGACGACGCCCAGGCGCACCCCCTGCTCGATCCGGTGCGCGAGCACGTGCGCCGGGTGGGCGCCATCGCGGTGGTGCCCATGGCCTGCGAAGGCCAGGTGGCGGGCGTGCTCTTCGTCCGCTGCGGCAAGCGCCCGGCGCTGACCGCCCGGGAGGTGGGGTTCTTGAGCGCGGTGGCGGGCGCCGCGGCGGTGGCCCTGCGCAACGCGGGGCTGATCCGCAGCGAGCAGCGCCAGCGGGTGGCCGCGGAGCGGGAGCTCTCCCAGCTCCGCCGCTACGAGGAGTTCTTCAGCCACGTCAACGACGGCATCGCGGTGGTGGACGGCGACGGCCGGGTGCTCTCCCTCAACCCCGCCGGCTGCGCGATCCTCGGCGTCCCCCCGGACGGCGCGCGGGGCATGCTCCTGCCCGAGCTGGTGGCGAGCGAGAGCGCCGGCGAGGGAGAGCGGCTCTGGAGCGAGCTGGCGCGGGGCTGGCCGGTGATGGCCGCCGACCTGCGGGTGCAGACCAAGGACGGGCGCCCGATCACGCTCTCGGTGTCGGCGGGCCCGCTGCGCTCGCAGAACGGCCGCGCCATCCTCACCTTCCGCGACGTCTCCGAGAGCCGGCAGCTGGAGAGCGAGCTGCGCAAGACCAAGGAGTTCCTCGAGCGGCTGATCGACGCCACCGCCGACGCCATCGTCGCCGCCGACCTGGCGGGGAAGGTGCTCCTCTTCAACCACGGCGCGGAGCGGATGACCGGGTTCTCCGCCTCCGAGGTGGTGGGGAAG
>DATKAG010000119.1:0-9042 GCA_035498355.1 Myxococcales bacterium
TCATCGAAGGCAAGGGGCCCGTCTGCCTGCTGGAGCAGTGCGACTCGGTCAGCGACTGCAGCCCCTCCGCGCTCTGCTTCCACGGCGGCGGGCTTCCCTGGGGCAAGTGCCAGAAGGGCATCACCGGCGACCCCTGCGGGAGCAACGCCGACTGCATCTCGGCGGCCAGTTGCGACCTCTCCGACGCCGGCATCCCCGACGGCGGGGACGCCGGCCCGATCGGGACCTGTCACTGCAACATCAACACCTCCGACGCGGGAGCGTGCGCGGGGAAGTGAGGGTTCGACCAGCGGAGGCGTGACCGCCTGCCTGCTTCAGTTCCGTGCAACGACCTCGTGATCCCTTTGCCCAGGACCCTCACTGCACCGCGATCGATGCGGTTCCCCGCCCGCTGCCGCCCACCTCGGCGCCCGAGATGGCCTTGGCCACGCAGCCGGAGATCCTCTCGTCGCGCACCGAGTCCATGATCACCTGCGGCTCGCGCACGCGGCCGCCCTGCACGGAGAAGGTGATCAGGAGCTTGCCCGCGGCCTGGGCGCCCGAAACGCAGCGATCCAGCGCCTGCTGCGAGGAGGCGAGGCGATCGCGCCCCTCGTCCTGTTGCGGCGCGCCGTCGGACTCCAGGGTCACCTTCTCCACCCGCGCCTGGCGGGGCCCGCCGCCCAGGAGCACGGGCTCCCCGTCCTCGTTGGCGGCGGCCACCGTTCCCTCCGGGCCCACCAGCTCCCAGGAGCGCGCCTTGCCGGCGATGCGCCAGGACTCCGCGGCCGCGCTCCCCGCGCAGCGATCGCCGCCGGGCTTCCAGACCACGATCAGGCGCAGCGACCGGGCCTTCTTCTCCTCGCTCCAGGCGGTCACCTGCTCCGGCCTGGCGTTGAATGCCACCTCGTCGATGCCCTCCAGGTCGAGGGAGAGCATGTCGTCCACCGCCCGCAGGGGCCGGTCGCCGTCCAGCTCGAGCTGCTGGTCCTGGGCGCGGTAACGCCCGAAGGAAAAGCCCTTGGAGGGCACTTCCACCCGGTACCAGCGCGCGGCCGCTTCCTCGCGGCGCTTCTGCGCCGCCTTGCGCGCCGCCGCCGCCTGGGCCGGATCGAGATCGCGCTCCGAAGGCTGGGCGCGGAGCGCGTCGCACAGCTCCCGGAGCTGCGCCTTCTCCGTCAGGGGCTGGACCTCGGGATCCGGAGCGGCGGCGAGGAGGATCGCGATGAGCAGCATGCTCCGAGGATAGTGGCTGCCCGCCTGCCCCGCCAAACTCCTACCTCACAAGCTGCAAGGCGCCCGGCAACAGCGTGAAACTGGCGGGGAGGCGCCCGAGAGGCTCGCCGTCCGCCTCGATGCCCATCAGGCCCGGCCCGGACGGATCCACCCGCACGCTGCGGGCGGTGCGGGTGCGGGTCCCCTCGAGGTTCACGTGCGATCCGTCGTACATGGAACCACTCTTGAGCACGAAATCGGACAGCCCGAAGCCGCTCCAGATGGTGACGTGGAAGAGGCCGTCGTCGAGCCGCGCCTCGGGCGCCACCATCATCCCCCCGCCGAAATAGCGCCCGTTCGCCACGGCCAGGGCGGTGATCTCCAGCTCCTCAGCCGCGGCCCCGTCGAACGAGGCGCGGACCCGCAGGTCGCGCCAGCCCAGAAGGGCGCGCAGCGAGGCGAGCTTGAAGGTGGCCTTGCCCCCGAGCCTCTTGCTGGAGCGGTTGGCGATCTCCACCACCCGCGCCCCCACGCCCACCTCGCCGACATTGATGAAGTACCGGCTCGCGGCTGACCCGTCGTGGGCGGTGTAGTCCACGCGCCCGACGTCGGCCGGAGCGGCGGCACCTTTCAGCCGGGCGGCGCAGCGGGCGACATCGCCGTCCAGCCCCAGGGTCCGGCGCAAGTCTCCCCCGGTGCCCCGCGGCAGCAGCGCCAGGGCGGCCCCGGGCCGCACCGGGCGGGCGGGCTGCCCGGGCCGCGCCGGCTCGAAGAACCCGTTCACCACCTCGTTGACCGTCCCGTCGCCGCCCACCGCGACGATCAGATCAAAGCCCTCCCCCAGCGCGGAGCGGGTGAGGTCGGCGGCGTGCATGGCGCGCTCGGTGAACGCGTGCCGGAACTCGCCCACCGCCCCGCGCACCGCCTGGGCGATGCCGTCGAAGTGCCGGGCGGTGGCCCCGTTGGCCGAGCGCGGGTTCACCACCACGAAGGTCTTCAAGACATCCCCCAGTTGGCGCCCCGGGCCGGCAGAGTACACGAACGCTCAGGACACCCCCAGCGCATCGATCAGCCGCGACCAGGCGGCGCCCGCGCCCGCCGCCTCCCAGCCGGGTCCGGAGTCGCGCATCCGCCGGGGCGCGATCACCTTCGCGCCGGCGGCCCTTGCCAGGGCGGCGCACTCCTCCGCGGCCCTGGCCTCCGGCAGGCAGAGCACGGCGAAGGCCCCTCCGGGATGGAGGCCGATCAAATGCAGGTCGCCCCGGCCCGACCAGGCGCGCAGCGCGCCCCAGCGCGCATCCACCTCCACCGGGTGCCCGTCGGGGCCTTCGCGGACCCACTTGGGCGGGACCTCCTCGCGCGGGAAGCGCCCGGCCAGGGCGCGCTCCGAGCGATCGCGATCGATGGCCGCGCTCTCGATGCCCTCCCAGGCCAGGGCCAGCCGCGCTCCTTCGGGCCCGGCCTGGATGCGGGCCCGCACCGGGGCCAGGCGCCGGCGGCAGAGCATCTCCACGGCGCCGAGCGCGTCGGCCAGGCTGGGGCAGAAGAAGGCGCTGCAGAGCTGGGGAGTGGCGGGGAAGAGGCGGATCCAGGCCGCCGCCACGATGGAGAGCCGGCCCGCGCCGCCCAGGGTGAGGTGATCGAGGTCGGGTCCCACCGCCTTGGCGGGCGCCGGCCGCCCCTCGGCGATGCGCCCGTCGGCCAGGACGGCCGCGACGGTGAGGGCGGCGGTCTGGCGGCGCAACCCCGCCACGCCCCTCTCCCCGCGGGTCGGACCCGCCAACCAGGCTCCTACCGACCCGGAGCGCACCGAGGGGAGGAGCGGCCCCAGCGTGCACCCGGCGCGCCGCACCGCCGACTCCAGCGCAGCCACGCCGCATCCGGCTTCCACCCGGGAAATGCCGGTCCCCGGGTCCACCGAGGCGATGCGATCGAGGGCGGCCAGGTCGAAGAGCACGCCCCGATCCGGAGGCAGGCCCGGCGCGTCGCCGCTCCCGCGCACCCGCAAGGGGAGCCCGTGGGCCCGGGCCACCGCCACCGCCCGGGCGAGCGAGGCGATGCTGGGTGGGGTGACGCGGAATCCCCCCTGCCCCTCCTCGAGCAGCGCGGCACCGCTGGCGGCGAGGTCGTCGCGGGCGCTCACAGCAGCACCTTGCCCGGGTTGAGGATGCCCTTGGGATCGAAGGCCTTCTTCAGGGCGCGGAGCTGGCGGATTCCCTCGCCCAGCTCGCGGCGGAGGAAGACCTGGCGCGAGGCGCCGATGCCCGAGTGGTGCGAGATGGTCGCTCCCTCGTCGGCGGCCGCCGCCAGCGCCGCCCCCCAGACCGCCTCCCGGCGCTGCTGCGCCTCCTCCATCTCCGCCTCCGCGTCCTCCGCCGGGACCCTGGTCATGGCCTCGGCCGGCGCCCCGGCCAGCCCCAGCATCTTCAGCTCCAGCGCACAGCCTTCCGCGGCGGCGTGGGCGAAGTGCGCCCGCACGAACGCCAGACCCTCCACCGCGCCGCGCACGGCGGCCAGCAGCGGCTCGGCCCGGTCCCAGGTGGTGGCCACGTCCAGCGTCTCCACGAAGCCGCCCGCCGCCAGCAGGGGCCCGTGCGTCCAGCTCGCCCGCCGGGCCGACTCCAGGCAGCGCGCCGCCGTCGCCGTCCCCAGGTCCTCGCCCTGGGCCCGGGCGCAGAGGGAGAGGGCCGCCTCGCCCTCGCGGAACGCGTCCGCCTCGTCGACCCCCTCGAAGCCGAGGAGCGCGAGGGAGGAGGAAGGAAGGGCGTCGACCAGCCGGTTGAGCAGGCGCGGCGCGTGCAGCGCCAGCCGCATCGCCTCCACCTGCGCTCCCTCCACCAGCCACTTCAGCGGCTGGGGGACGCGGGGAGGCTCGGCCCCGCCCAGCAGGCTGTCGAGGGGATCGTGGATGAGCACCACCGAGGGCTGCAGCCCGGCCCGCACCACGTCGCGCACCGCGCGCAGCGCCTCGCGCAGGGAGGGGAAGCGCACCGCCCGCAGCCAGCGCCCGCGCCCGCGGGGCCAGATGCGCAGCCGGGCGCTGGTGAAGACGGCCAGCGTCCCTTCGCTGCCGAGCAGGAGCTGGGCCAGGTCCGGGCCTCCGCCCGCGCCCTCCAGGGTGTGGAGGATCTCGCCCGCGCCGTCCACCGCTTCCAGCGAGAGCACCAGGTCGGCGCTGGAGCCGTGCCGGGAGGAGAGCATCCCCGCCCCGCGGGTGGCCAGCCAGCCGCCCACCGTGCCGGGATCGTTCGGCGGCATCAGGTGCCCGAGGGTGGCCCCGGCGTAGGCGAGCCGCTCCTCCAGGCGCTCCGCGCTCATCCCCGCCCCCACCTCCACCGCGTTGCCGGGGAGATCGACGCGCAAGGGGAGCGTGAGGCGCCTGGTGTCGAGGACGATGCCCCCGCGCAGCGCCACCGCCCCGCCGCCCGTGCCGGCGCCCGCTCCCATCGGCACCACCGGAACGCCGCGGGCCCCCGCGAGCTGGAGGAGGGCCGCCACCTGCTCGGCGTCCTCCGGCCAGGCCACCACGTCGGGCGGATGGTGGACGAGGCGCGCCTGGTTCCAGAAGAGCGCGGCGGGCGAGGCGTCGCGGGAGGCCGCCGAGAGATCGGCGCTCTCGCAGGACGCGGCGATGCCCAGCGCGGCGATCTCCCGCCGCAAGGCCTTGCCTCGAGCCGTCGTACTCGGGAGAGGGCCGGTCACGGCTCCATGCTCCCGCATGACGCTCCGCGTCGCAACACCCCGGTCGGGTACCAGGCTCAGGCCGGCGGCTTGTAGGTCGAAGCGATGTACAGCTCGCGGAGCTGCTGGGGATCGGCGCCGCCCGGCGCGTCGGTCATCAGATCGGTCCCCTTCTGCGTCTTGGGGAAGGGGATCACGTCGCGCAGCGACTCCGCGCCGGTGAGGAGGAAGGCGAGCCGGTCCATCCCCAGGGCGATGCCCCCGTGGGGCGGAGCGCCGAAGCGCAGGGCCTGGAGGAGGAAGCCGAACTTCTCCTGCGCCTCCCGGGGGGAGATGCCCATGGCGGCGAAGACCTTCTCCTGCACCGCCGGATCGTGCAGGCGGATGGACCCGCCGCCGATCTCGAATCCGTTCAGTACCAGGTCGTAGCGGTAGCAGAGCACCTTGCCGGGGTCGCTCTCCAAGTACTGGATGGATTCATCGTGAGGCCGGGTGAAGGCGTGGTGCGCCGCCACCCAGCGCTTGTTCTCCTCCTCGTACTCGAAGAGGGGCGGGTCCACCACCCAGAGGAAGCGCCAGGAGCCGGGCTCCTTGGGGTCGCGGGTGCCGTACTCGGGGATCAGGCCCAGGCGCTTGCCCAGGAAGAGGCGCAGGTTCGCCAGCACCGTGTGGACCATGCTCTCCTTGCCGAACTGGAAGAGGAGCAGGTCGCCCGGCTGCGCCCCGGCCGCTGCGTTGATGGCCGCGCGCGCCTCCTTGCTGATGGACTTCGCCATCGGGCTCTGCGTCCATTCGCCGCCCTCGCCCACCTTGGCCCTGGCCAGGCCGCGGGCGCCCATCCCCTTGGCGATCTCCTCCAGCTTGTCGGTCTCGGTGCGGGAGAAGTTCGCCGAGGCCGGCACCTTGAGGGCCTTGACGATCTGGCCCGGGGTGACGGTGGCGAAGGGCTGCCAGAGGGGCACCCCGCCGCCCTTGTGCTCCGCCAGCACGGAAGTGAGGTCCACGTGGGGAAGGCCGAAGCGCAGGTCGGGCTTGTCGTTGCCGTACTCGCGCATCGACTGCTCGTAGGTCATGCGCGCGAAGGGCTTCTCGATGCGCACGCCCAGCACCTCGCCCCAGAGCGCGGTGACCAGCTCCTCCACCACCGCGAAGACGTCGTCCTGGCCGACGAAGGACATCTCCAGGTCGATCTGGGTGAACTCCGGCTGCCGGTCCAGGCGCAGGTCCTCGTCGCGGAAGCACTTGACGATCTGGAAGTAGCGCTCGAAGCCGGCCACCATGAAGAGCTGCTTGAACAGCTGGGGGCTCTCGGCCAGGGCGTAGAACTTCCCCGGGTTGAGGCGGGCGGGGACGAGGAAGTTGCGTGCCCCGCCCGGGGTGTACTTGACGAGGAAAGGCGTCTCCAGCTCGAGAAAGCCCAGCCGCTCCAGCGTCCGGCGGGTGACGCCGTTCATCCTGCTCCGCTTGATCAAGGTCTGCTGCAAAGGCGCCCGGCGCAGGTCCAGGTAGCGGTAGTGGAGGCGCTTTTCCTCGGCGGTGTCGGTGTGGTCCTCGATGAGGAACGGCGGTGTCTCGCTGCGGTTGAAGATCGACGCCTGCAGGGCGTGCACCTCGATCTCCCCGGTGACCAGGCGGGGATTGACGTTCTGCCCCCGGGAGACGACCTTGCCCCGCACCCCCAGGCAGTACTCGTAGCGCAGCTCCTGGGCCAGGTCGTGAAGCTCCTTGCCCGACTCGGCCTCGAACACCACCTGGGTGAGCCCTTCGCGGTCGCGCAGGTCGATGAAGACCGCGCCGCCATGATCGCGCCGGTTGTGTACCCAGCCGAAGAGGATCACTTCCTTGCCCACGTCCTTGGCGGTGAGCTGCCCGCAGGAATGGGAGCGCTTCAGTTCGCGGATGAATTCGGCCACCACTGCCTTCCTCCGAGGGCGGCTCCGGTTAGCACGAAACGGGCGGGCGGGCGAGCGCGGCGATCGGCCGCTCGCCCGGTGCGCCTTGGCCGTGGCGTTGCACATGTTCACGGGGATGGGACGACTGTTCTTCTCCGGCCAGACCACCTGCGCCTTGCTGCTCGGCGCCGGCCTCCTCCTCCGCGCCCAGGCCGCCCTGCGGCCCGCGGAGCGCGCGGGGGAGGGAACGCGTCCCGCGGAGATGCTGGGGGATCGGGCCGCGCCGCGCCCGGCCCTGGCCCAGGAGGGGCCCCGGAGCGCCCGCAGTGTGCAGAAGAGTTCCCACACGAGGAAGGGGTTCGCGCATCGTGACGCGCGTCACCGCGCGCGCAAGTGCGGCGTCGCGCTTGCAACTCGCGGGATCCGGTGTGGGTGAGGGCGGGGGGCTCTGGACGTGAACTCGGGCGACAGCAGGACCAAGGGTCGATCGTACGACCCGATCTGCGGCGTGCCGGTGGAGAGCGGGGATCGCACGCCGTGCAGCGAGTACAAGAAGCGCCGGTACTTCTTCTGCTCGGAGAAGTGCAAATCCGAATTCGAACGTGCGGCGGAACGGATCCGCATGCAGGAGGCGGCGCGCGCAGGCGCGCTGTTCACGCACGGGAAGGTGCGTTGGGGGCTGGCCTGAGGGGCGCGGCGTAGGGGGTCCTCGCCGGCAGCCAGCGCCGGCGGGGCATTTTTCGGGGTCCGGGGAACGCGGTCCGCCCGGTTGCGGCCCGCGTCACCTCGCGCCGAGCGCCGGCTCGCGGGAACGGAGGAGGGGAAGCTCCACGCCGACGAAGAACCCGACGGAGGGGCCGGCGATCTCGACCACCTGGGGGGCGGGGAGGAGGAACGACACCTCGCTGTCCAGGTGGGTGCGGAACTCCAGGGAAAAGCGCACGCGGCTCTCGCCGGACCAGTGCGGCCAGAGATCGTACTGGATGCCCGCGAAGAGGCTGGGCATGGTGTGTTTGAAGTCCTCGGCGCCCAGGCTGCCGGAAGCGAACTGCACCCCTCCCCCGCCGCGCACCTCCCAGTTGCGGTGGAAGCGCCAGGCGGGCCCGGCCTCGATGCCCAGCTCGGTGAGGGAGATGCCTCCGTTGTTCAGGTTCGAGCTCCACTTGGCGAAGGTCGCCCGGGCCACGAACCACTTGCCGGCTACGCCCAGGCCGGCCCGGACGCCGGGGCTCACCCCGTCGGGGACGCTCACCGCCTCCCCTCCGGCCTCGAGGAACATCCCCAGGTCCGGCCGCGCGGGCGCGAGGATGGTCGAGCCGACCGGCGCGATGTTCCGCTTGAGCAGCCAGCGGACCACGGGCTCGGAGTTGACGAACTCGTTCTCGAAGCCCTGGGCCGCGTCCCGGGCGCTGTGGGCGAAGGCGGCGGACATCGCCTGGAGGTCCGTCCCGAAGGCGATGGCCTCGCCCCGCACCACCAGGGTGTCGATCTCGCCGTCGGCGGGCGAGCGGACCCGCACCATCTGCGTGACCACCGCGTACGACCCTTCGATCCCGGCGCTGCGGGCCGCCGCCTCGAGGAGCAGGTCGGGCTCCTCTCCGGTCCCGGCGGGCCGGAACATCCGCCGCGCCGCCTCCTCCAGGGCGTCCTTCGTCTGCGTCCCCAGGGAGTCCGGGCAGGGGACGGTGGCTTCCCGCAAGTAGCAGGAGGGGACCGTCGCCTCCGAAAGGACGACCCGGGCGGTGATGGGAAATCGCGGCTCCGCGGCGGAGGCGAGCCGGGGAACCGCGAGGAAAAGGATCGCCAGGGCGCGGAGGCGCATGGGAAGAAGCATAGCCGCAATCTCGCGCCTTCGGCGCGAGGCGGCCTAGCGCGCCGCCGCTGCGGGGCGCCCCGTATCCGACTTCTTGGGCTTGGGCTGCGCCGCCTGGATGGCCTTGCGCTGCTCGACGTGCTCCTCCAGCCAGATGGTCATCGGGCTGGCGATGTACCAGGTGGAATACGTCCCGGAGACGATGCCCACCAGCATGGCCGCGGCGAAGTCCTGGATGGTCCCCACCCCGTAGACGAGCAGGCCGACCAGGGAGAGGGCGGTGGCCCCGGAGGTGAGGATGGTGCGGCCCAGCATCTCGTTGATGGAGAGGTTGATCAGCTCGCGCAGCGGGCGGCCCTTGTGCTTCTTGGCGTTCTCCCGGATGCGGTCGTAGATGACGATGGTGTCGTTCACCGAGTAGCCCACCACCGTGAGGATCACCGTCACCGAGGTGAGGTTGAA
>DATKAG010000120.1:0-3735 GCA_035498355.1 Myxococcales bacterium
AAGGACGGCTACTTCTCGCGCACCATCTGCCTGCCCGAGCACTTCAGCACGCACATCGACGCGCCCGCGCACTTCGCCGCCGGCGCCTGGACCGTGGACCAGATCCCGGCCTCGCACCTGGTGGCGCCGCTGGCGGTGATCGACGTGCGCGCCCAGGTCGCCGGTAACCCGGATTACCTGGTCACCCCCGGCGACGTGGCCGCGTGGGAGAAGCTCCACGGGCGCATTCCCGCGGGCGCCGTGGTCATGGCCTTCACCGGCTGGGACAATCGCTGGAACTCCATGAAGGACTACCGCAACGCCGACGCCAAGGGCGTGATGCACTTCCCCGGCTTCGCACCCGCGACCGCGAAGCTGCTGGTGACGGAGCGCCACGTGGCCGGCCTGGGCATCGATACGTTGAGCATCGACTACGGTCCCTCGCCCGACTATCCTGCGCACCGGTTCGTGCTGGCGCAGAACGTCTATCAACTGGAGAATGTGACCAACCTGGGTGCGGTGCCGGCGGTGGGCGCGACCCTGGTGGTGGGGGCTGCCAAGCTGGAGGGCGGCTCCGGCGGCCCCGTGCGCCTGCTCGCGCTGGTGCGAGGGCGGGAGTCAGGGAGTCGCAGTCGGGAGTGAAGACGCTTTGTGGCGCTCGATACAATCCGGCAGAAGCCGGCTTCGCGTTCCTCTCTCGATGGTGCTGCTCGTCGCCGGCGCGGCCGGGCAGTCGCTGACCGCTGCCCAGAAAGGCGGCATCGACCGCGCCGTCTCCGCCTACCTCGAGGAGCACAAGGTGCCGGGCGCATCCGTGGCCGTCGCTCGCAACGGCCAGCTTGTCTTCGTCAACGCCTACGGACTCTCCGATGTCGAGAACTCGGTGCCGGTGCGCCCGGAGACGGTCTTCCGCAGCGCCTCGATCGCAAAGAGCATGACCGCCACCGCCGCTATGCAATTGGTGGAGCGCAAGCTGCTCGATCTTGACCAGCCCATCCAGGCCTACTGCCCGGCGTTCCCGGCCAAACCCTGGCCCATCACCAGCCGCCAACTGCTGACCCATACATCCGGCATTCGCCATTACGGCGGTCCTCACGCTCGCGAGGAGGTAACCAGCACCGCGCACTACGCCGATGTGGCCGACGCCCTCGCCCCCTTCAAGGATGATCCCCTGCTCTTCGAGCCCGGCACCCGGTACTCCTACAGCAGCTTCGGATACGACGTGCTCGGCTGTGTCCTGCAGGGAGCGGCGCACCGGCCCTTCCTGGAGATCGTTCGCACCGGGATCTTCGAGCCCGCCGGGATGCGGAGTTCCCGCGACGATGATCCTGCGGCCATCATCCCCAACCGCGCCGCGGGCTACCGCGTGGTCGATGGCCGGCTCGAAAACGCGCCCCATGTGGACCTGAGCAACCGCATCCCCGCCGGGGGATACCTCAACACCGCGACCGACCTGGCGCGCTTCGCGATCGCCTTCCTCGATTGCAAGCTGGTGGCCTGCTCCTCCCGGGATGCCATGCTCTCGGAAGCGCGCCTGAAGAATGGCGACAGGGTGAGCTACGGATTCGGCTGGGAGGTGCTGGAAGATGCCGCCCGGCATCCCACGGGAGAGTACCTGCACGTCGGCTCCAGCCAGGGGGCCAGCGGCGTGCTCTACATCGTCCCATCCCGACGGCTGGCGGTGGCGGTGCTCACCAATCTCGAGGACGTTCCCCAGCGCCTGGAGATCGCCCGCACCATCGCGAGGATCGCGCTGCAGGACACCCACTGAATCTCGGGGCCCGCGATGCGCTGCCGTGCGGCATCATCGGCTGCTGCTGGCTACCAACTCGGAACTCCGAACGCCGGCGGCGTCCGGTGCCGGGGTCACCTGCGCACCCAGGCTGATCCCCAAGGCACGCGCCACCCGCACCCCAAAGCCGTCGGGAGGCACGCGCTTCATGCGCGCAATGGCTTCGGCCAGGGGCACGTGGGTGATGCGGTTCCCCTGCAGGGCCACCATCACCCCGTCCAGGCCATCGGCCACCGCCTGCACCGCGGCCGCCCCGAAGGCCAGGCCGAGGAGGCGGTCGAGGGCGATGGGGGAGCCGCCTCGCAGCAGGTGACCCAGGGTCACGGCCCGGGTCTCGATCCCGAGCATCGCCTGGAGCTGCTGCGCCACCCGCTCGCCGATCCCGCCCAAGCGTTCCGCCCGCCCCGCCTGGCGCTCCCTCACCGCCGCCTCGCCTCCCACCGGCGCCGCGCCCTCCGCCACCACCACGATGGCATGGCGTTGACGGGCAAGCTTCTGCTTCAGGTCGGCGGCCACGCACTCCACCTCGAACGGGATCTCGGGAATGAGGATGGCGTCGGCCATGGCGGCCACCCCGGCGTGCAGCGCGATCCAGCCCGCATACCGCCCCATGACCTCGACGCACAGGATGCGGCGGTGCGACTCGGCGGTGGCGTGCAGCCGCTCGATGCACTCCGTGGCGAAGCTGACCGCGGTCTGGAAGCCGAAAGTGAGATCGGTGGACTCCAGGTCGTTGTCGATGGTCTTGGGCACGCCGATCACCCTCAGCCCCTTCTGCTGGAGTTGGTGGGCGATGGCCAGGCTGCCATCGCCGCCCACCGCCAGCACGGCGTCGATCTCCAGGCGGCGGCAGGCGTCGATCAGGACCGGGGAGCGGTCCACCTCGTGCGTCGTCCCGTCCGCTCCGCTCACGACCTGGCAGAAAGGGTTACCGCGGTTGGTGGTGCCGAGGAGGGTGCCGCCGAGCTGGGCGATGCCCCGCACCGCGGCCTGGTCCAACTTCACGACCCCGCCTTCGGGATAGTGCTCCGGATAGAGCAGGCCGTCGTAGCCGTCGCGCACCCCGTAGGCCTCCATGCCCAGGCGCTCCGCGGTATGGACCGCCGCATAGATGACGGCATTCAAGCCGGGAGCGTCGCCACCCCCGGTGCTGATCAGGATTCGCTTCACGGTGCGCCTCCCCGGACGCTTTGCCGGGAGGGCTTGAACGATGCGGCCTGCCCCTCCGGGCAAGGCTCCGACACCTGTAGTGTGAACGACGCCGCTCCTTCTCGACACTGGTAGTTTTTCCAGTTGGAGCCGGGAGCCGGCTCTCCGGCCTGGTTGCGCGCAGACTTAGGTCACGTGCAGGCGCCACAGGGTGTAGCTGACGAACTCCCGCAGGACCAATTGCGCCCGCCGCCAGCGGTCGGGGGGATGCAGCTCCGGGCGGGGCGCGGCGTAGGCCACGATGCCCTCCCGCTCCAGCATCTTCTTCAGGCGGAACATGTGGTAGCCGTCGGAGACCGCGTCGCAGGTACGCAGCCGGTTGGCCTTCATGATCACCGCGATGCGCTCCGCCGATTCCAGGGTGTTGTCACCCTGGGTCTCGGCGATGATCTGATCCTCGGGGACGCCACGCTCCTCCAGGTACTGGCGCCCCACCCCGCCCTCGCTGAACTTGGGATCGCCGCCCGCTCCTCCGGTCACGATCACGTAGGGCGCCAGGTGGCGCTCAAAGAGGGTGTAGGCGTGGTCGAGGCGGGCGCGGAAGACGGGAGAAGGCTTGCCCGAGTACTCGGCCGCGCCAAACACCACGATGGCGTCGGCCGGCCGGCTCTCGTCGCGCTCCCCCTGCACCACGATGTCGGTACAGGTGACGGCGGCAAATGCCCCCGCACCCACCAGCGCGCACAACAGCAGCCACAGGAACCAGTGCCGGCGGGGCTGCGCGGGAGTGGCAGGAGCGGGGCTCATCCCGAGAA
>DATKAG010000121.1:0-2173 GCA_035498355.1 Myxococcales bacterium
CGGGCTGCCGACGTCGCTGCCGCCGACGTGCCAGAGGGCGGAAAGATGGGTGGCGTCCCCGGGCGCGTCGTCGTCCTTCTCGAAAACACCGGCCCGCCGCAGCCCCAGGGTGATCAGGTTGGCGCCGTCCAGCCCCTCTTCCGGCTTGGCCGACCCCGCCTTGTAGGGAGCGCCGAGGAACGCCATGCAGGCCTGGATGAAGTCGTCCCGCTTGCCCTTGGCCTTGGGCTCCGGGGCGTCCTTGGGCCCGGGGGCCACGGGCAGCGGATCGCCGGGCTGCTTCACCGAGAGGCAGACGCGGCCGCCGCGGGTGCCGATCTTCACCCGCACCGCGTTCTTCTCCTCGCCCGGCGCCTTGCCGCCGCCGCCGGCGTTGCTCCAGGAACCGAGCACGTCCGCGGGCGGGTGGTAGCAGTCGGCCTCGCTGAGGCCGGCGTACTGGATGAGCTTGGGCCAGTCGATGTAGGGCCCGATGTCCGAGCGCCGCGCGGGGTCGATGTTGACGTGGGTGCAGATGCCCCGGAAGCTGTCCCGGATCTTCTCGTCCTTCTTGAAGTCCTCGTAGCGGTGGGCCTCGGGCAGGACGATGCGCGGGATCCGGTGCTTGAAGCAGAGCGCCTTGAGCAGCCGCCCCAGCCCCAGGTACTGCTTCTCCGTCAGCGTGGCCCAGGCCTCGAAGCCCGCGAACTTCTTCTCCAGATACACTTCCTTCTCGTCCGCCTTGCAGTAGACGTCCTTGCGCTCCTTGCTGGAGTACTCGGAGACCATCTCCTCGCCCTGCTTGCGCAGGCCGCCGATGTTGTCGATCTCGATCCCGATGGAGTTGGCGTTCCACCAGGTGGCGTGCCAGGCGGTGTACTCGGTGGGGACCAGGAGATAGGGCGTGCCGCAGCGGCCGAGGAGGAAGTGGGCGCTGGCGTCGTGCTCGCTGCCGCCCATCAGCCCCTGGAAGTTGCCGTACCCGCACGTGAGGTGGAGCACGATGCTGGTGCGCGGCGCCTCCACCGCCTTGGAGAACTTCGTCACCGGGACGCCGTCGCGGGTGCAGGCCCGCACCTCGAGGGGGTCCTCGCCGGGCACCGGCCACTGCTCCGCCTTCCAGGACACGTCCCCTTCGCGCTGCTTGTCCAGCCGGGCGAGCCATCGCTGATCGACCTTCTGCCAGAGCATGTTCTTCCTCAGCGGAGCTCGAAGCCGGCCTTGGTCATCGCTTCCATCAACGTCAGGCAGCGCCACTCCAGGAGCTCGCCGTAGGGCGTCTGCCCGGAGATGCGCTTGCCCGTCTCCACGAACTGGTCGTCGTTCACCTTGGCGAACGCGCTCTTCAGCCCCCCGAAGAACGACTTGACCATGGGCAGGTACACCCGCGGGTCGTCGTGCACGATTTGCCCCAGCTCCTTCTCGCTCAGCTCGTCGATGCCCTTGTAGCCGCCCTTCTGCAGGGCCGGCGCGCAGTGCGTCTTGTAGTTCTCGCGGAAGGTGAGCTGGATGAGCCCCCGCCCGCGGAACTTCCAGAAGTCGCACTCGTGCACCCGGTCCTTGATCCCGGTGTCGTCGGGATAGGTGGATCCGTTCCAGGCGGCGACCTTGTCCCCGGAGATGGCGCCCGCGGCCTTGAGCAAATCGCCGGCGGGCCGGTTCATCTTGCTGGTGTTGTAGCTGGCCTTGCCGCCCTTCGTGGGCTCGAAGATGTACTTCTCGCTCCCCCGCTCGGTCAGCGGCTCCAGGGTGCCGCCGGTCTCGTTGTAGAAGATGGCGAAGAAGGCGAGGAACTCCTGCAGGGTCAGCTCCTTCGCCCAGAGCTGCTCCACGTTGTCGAACACCGTCTGGAAGTTCTTCTTGTTCACCTTGGAGGGGAACATGGGGGCCGGCTTCTTCCAGAGGAGCAGGGTGGGGTGGTTGCCGGGATGCTGCGGCTTGAAGTCCTCGTTGAACCAGTCGGCGAAGTGCTTGCCCGCCACCCGCACGTCGCCGCTCTTCACCTTGTCGCCCGGCTCGCCGGGAGCGACCGGCGGCGCGTCTCCCATCACCTCGGCGTAGGTCTCGGACTGCTTGAGGCGGATGGGAACGTCCGCCTCCACCGGCCCGAGCGGCGTCGATGCGCCCACGAAGGCGAGCAGCACCACCGGCTCGCCCCCGGAGCGGGTCAGGCCCAGCTTCCAGAACACCTCGT
>DATKAG010000122.1:0-22753 GCA_035498355.1 Myxococcales bacterium
CGGTGGTTTCGCGCAAGTACGCGTTCACGTCGTCGGAGGAGATGGTCTGCCGCTTTCCCCGCGTGTCCAGGTACTGGAACAGCTCCTGCCCGGGCAGGTCCTGGCAGCGCTGCACGATGCGGGCGAGGCGGCGGTCGGTGATCTCCACGTCGTGGTTCACCCCGCTCTTGCCCCGGAAGGAGAAGCGGAGCATGGCCCCTTCCACGTTCACGTGGCGCCCGCGCAGGGTGGTGAGCCCGAAGGAGCGGTTCTCCCGGGCGTACTCGTCGTTGCCCACGCGGATCAGCGTCTTGTCCAGCAGGCGCACCACGGTGGCGAGGATCTGCCGCCGGCTCAGGTCCTGGGCGCGCAGGTCGCGCTCCACCCGCTCGCGCACGTCGGGGAGGATCTCGCTGAACTCCAGCATGCGGCGGAACTTCGACTTGTCGCGCGCCTCCCGGTAGAGCGGGTGGTAGCGGTACTGCTTGCGCCCCCGGGCGTCGCGGGCGGTGGCCTGGATGTGGCCGCGGGGATCGGGGCAGATCCAGACGCTGGTCCAGGCGGGCGGGATCACCAGGGCCTTGATCCGCTCGCGCTCCGCCCGATCGTGGATGGGCGCGCCGTCGGGAGAGAAGAAGGTCCAGCCCTTCCCCGCCCGCTTCCGCCGGATGCCGGCCACGCCGTCGGTGACGTACTGCAGGCCGGCGCGGATGGCCGCTTCGCGGTGCTCCTGGATCCGCAGCGACACGACGGACATGCGGGTCAGCCTGTAGCATGCGGACCGGCGAGGGCCAGATTCCGTCCGGGCCCACCCGCGCGCAGCGTGTCAGCCGAACAGCGACGACGTGCGACCTCCGTCGATGGAGATGGTCTGTCCGGTGACGTAGCGCGCCCCCTCGCCGCAGAGGAAGGCGACCAGGGGGGCGAACTCCGCGGGCGTGGCCGGCCTGCGCAGGGGGATGGGGGCCACCGCATTCCTCCGCTTCTCCTCGGTGTCGTAGAGGGTGCGGAAACGGTCGGTCTCCACCAGCCCGGTGGCGATGGCGTTGACGGTGACGCCCTCGGCCGCCACCTCCGCCGCCAGCGTCTTCAGCGCCGCCACCACCGCGGTGCGGAAGGCGTTGGAGAGGATCAGCGCCGGGATGGGCTCCTTCACCGAGATGGACTCCAGGGCCACGATCCGGCCCCACCTGCGCTCGCGCATGCGGGGGAGGGCCGCGTCCACCAGCCGCAGGGCGCTGCGGAAGGTGAGGGCATAGGCCGCGTCCCAGTCGGCGGGCTTCATCTGCGTCCAGGTGCCGGGCCGGGGGCCGCCGCCGTTGACCACGAGGATCTCGGGGGCGCCCAGCCGCTCTTCCACTTCGCGCACCAGGCGCTGGAGCGACTCGCCGTCCGTCTGATCGGCGGTGAGCGCCAGGGCCTCGGGCGCGCCCAGGGAGCGCGCCTTGCGGGCCACCTCCTCCAGCTTTTCCTTGCGCCGGGCGGCCACCGCCAACTTCGCGCCCTCGCACGCCAGCGCCAGCGCCACCGCCTCGCCGATGCCGGAGCTGGCCCCGGTGACCAGGGCCACCTTTCCGCGGATACCCAGGTCCATCTTCGCTACCGCTGCTGGCGCAGGTAGTGATCGGTGCCGTCCAGCCAGTCGCGGCGGGGAGGGTCGAAGATGTCCACGTCCAGCGTGTCCTCCAGCGCCTCCGCCTTGTGCGGCAGGTTGCCGGGGATGTGCAGCACCTCGCCGGCGCGCACGTCCACCTGCTGCGCCTGGTCTGCGCCCAGCCAGAAGCGCAAGGCCCCCTCCAGCACGTAGGTGATCTGCTCGTTCTCGTGCTGGTGGCGGGGCACCACGCAGCCCTTCTTCAGGTAGATGTGGGCGATCATCATCCGCTCGCCGGTGATCAGGCGGCGCTGCAGCTTGTCGTTGAGCTGCTCGCGGGGGATCGCCTCCCAGCGGTGCAGTGTAGCCTTTGCCTGCTGTGCCATGACGGGCTCCTGGGCAGGGCGGCGACCCTACGCGCGTGGTTTGCGCCGGTCAATTCAGCCCGGGCGGATGCCGCGGGCGAGAAAACGGAGGCAGCGCAGGGTGATGCAGCCGTCGGGGCGAGGATGGGGATCGAGCGTGCGACACCGCCCCGAAAGAATGAGCGAGCGCACCTCCGCCTTGGGCAGGGAAGGCGTGCCGCGGTCGAACCACTCGTCGAAATCCAGCTCGAAAGGCTCCTCGACCAGCTCCAGCTGCGTGAGGCCGGCGGCGGCCATCGCCTGGAGCAGCGCCTGCGGGGAGAGAACGGACATGTGCGTGCGGTCGCGGCCGCGCTCGATGGCGTCGTGGCGGCAGGCCACCTCGCGATCGGGATCGCCGGACTGGTCGCAGGCGATCACCGCGCCCAGGGGCCTGACCAGCATCGCCTGGGCGGCGAGGAGCGCCGCCGGATCCCGCAGGTGGTGGAGGACGAAGCGGGAGACCGCGGCGTCGAAGGGAGTGGATGTCTTCACCTCGAAGATCGAGCCCTGCTGGAAGGAGGCGCGCGCGCCGAACCGGGCGCAGCGCTGCCGGGCGCGCACGAGCATCTCCGGGGAAAGATCCACGCCGTGCACGGAATGCCCCGCCTCGAGGAAGGCCTCGGCCACCAGGCCGGGCCCGCAGCCCCCGTCGATCACCCTGGCGCCCGGCGGGAGCCGCGCGAAGGCGACCAGCCGGGCCAGCGCCGCCGGGTCGCTCTGCACCGGCGCGGCCTCGAAGCGGGCGGCCTGGCCGTCGAAGGCGCGCTGCAGCTCCCGATCGTGGTCGTCGCCTGGGGCCATGCGATTGACTTTAACGGGCATCGGGCGTGGACTCACGGCATCGGGAAAGGACCCTGGCATGGCGACCTACGAAGACATCCTCGTCGAGCGCGAAGGCAACACCGCGGTGGTCACGCTCAACCGGCCCGAGCGCCGCAACCCGCTCTCCCTGCACATGATCGAGGAGCTGACGGCCGCCTTCCGCGCCATCGGCGAGGACGCCGAGGGGCGGGTGGCCATCCTCCGGGCGAACGGGCCCGCCTTCTCCGCCGGCCACGACATCGCGGAGATGTCCGGCAAGGACGGCGCCTTCTACCGGGAGCTGTTCGGCGCCTGCACGGTGCTGATGGAAACCATCCAGGGAATCCCCCAGCCGGTGATCGCCCAGGTACACGCCACGGCCACGGCCGCCGGCTGCCAGCTGGTGGCCTCCTGCGACCTGGCGGTGGCGGCCACCGAGGCGAGGTTCGCCACCCCAGGAGTGCGCATCGGCCTCTTCTGCTCCACCCCGATGGTGGCGCTGAGCCGGGCGGTGGGCGCCCGGCGGGCGATGGAGATGCTGCTCACGGGCGAGCCGATCTCCGCCGCCGAGGCGCTGGAGGCGGGGCTGGTGAACCGGGTGGTGCCAGCCGGCGAGCTGGCAGCGGCTACCCGGGCGCTGGCGGCGAAGATCGCCTCGTCCAGCCCGTACGTGGTGGCGATCGGCAAGGCAGCCTTCTACCGGCAGCTGCAGATGCCCCAGCCCCTGGCCTACGACTATGCGCAGGACGTGATGTCGATGAACGCCCGCGCCGCCGACGCGCAGGAGGGCTTCCAGGCTTTCTTGCAGAAGCGCCCGCCGAAGTGGTGCGGGAAGTAGCTACTTTTGCCTGGGGACCCGCCCCATCAAATAGAACTCGTCGTTCGGGCGCATGTCGAAGCTGTTCGCCAGCCGGTTGCTCATCCCGAAGAAGGCGGCGATGGCGGCGATGTCCCACGCGTCCTCGTCGCTGAAGCCCTGCTGGCGCAAGAGCGCGAAGTCCGAGTCGTCCACCTCCTGGGAGCGCAGGGCCACCTTCAGGGCGAAGTCCAGCATGGCGCGCTGGCGCGGGGAGATGTCCGCCTTGCGGTAGTTGATCGCCACCTGGTCGGCGAGCAGGGGCTTCTTCTCGTACACCCGCACCAGCGCCCCGTGCGCCACCACGCAGTAGTGGCACTGGTTGGCGGCGCTGGTGGCCACCACGATCATCTCCCGCTCGCCCTTGCCCAGGCCGCCCTCCTTGAGCATCAGGGCGTCGTGGTGGGCGAAGAAGGCGCGGAACTCGTCGGGGCGGTGGGCGAGGGCGAGGAAGACGTTGGGCACGAACCCGGCCTTTTCCTGCACCGCGAGGATGCGGGCGCGAACGTCCTCGGGCAGGTCCTCGAGGCGGGGAACGGGAAAGCGCGAGATGGGCGGCGCGGCGGGGGTCTGGGACATGGGTGCTCCGGCTCGGGGCCCGGCATTCTCCGCCCAAGGGACCGGGGATGGAAGACGAAGTCAGCGGGTGCGCGAGCGGTCGGCCGCGAGCTCCAGCACCTCGATCTCCTCGAGCAGCGCCTCCCGGTCCCGGAGCAATTCGCGGATGTAGCCGATGAGGAGCAGGACGTCGCGGCCGCCCACCGGGGACGGGCCTTCCGCAGGCTGGGCCACCCGCTGCTCGAGCAGCGTCAGCCTCCTCTCCAGGTCCGGCCCCGGCTCGGGAAGCTCACCCGCGTCCGGCGCGGGTGGTTCGATATTCGCCCGCATGGCTGAACGGAGTCCCGGCGCGGTAAAAGGTTTCCGGACATTTGCCGGCCGGCCCCCGCCGCGTCGTGTCAGCGCGGCACCGGCGCAATTTTGTTCAAGAACCGGTGGCGGCCGGCGGAGAGACTCCTTCGCCACCCGACCCGGGAGGGAGGACGTCCCCCATGCGCGCGCTCTTTCTTGCAGCCCTGCTCGCCAGCCTGTCCGCCTCAGCCGAGTACACCGAGACCCAGGTCACCAACGGCGGCAGCGTCAAGGGGAAGATCAGCTACAACGGAAGGGCCCCGGCGCCGAAGAAGATCACCATCACCAAGGACCCCAAGATCTGCGGCACCACGCGCGACGACGACACCTTCATCATCGGCAAGGACGGCGGGGTGAAGAACGTCGTCGTCTATCTCTCCGACATCAGCAGCGGCAAGAAGATGGACGCGGACATGAAGCCGGTGCTCGACCAGAAGGGATGCCACTACCAGCCGCACGTCCAGGTGGTTCCCCTGCACGCGATGCTGCAGGTGAAGAGCAGCGATCCCATCCTCCACAACGTGCACTCGTTCCTCAACGGCAGCACGGTGATCAACTTCGCCATGCCGCCGCAGCCGGGGCTGGTGCTGACCAAGAAGATGGACAAGCCCGGCGGCGAGCAGCTGAAGTGCGACGTGCACAGCTTCATGACCGGCGGGATCTTCGTCGCCAGCAATCCCTACTTCGCCCTCACCGCCGACGACGGGACCTACGAGATCAAGGACGTTCCGCCCGGCACGTACTCGGTCGCCACCTGGCACCAGGCCGCCGGTCCGCTCTCCGGGTCCGTGACGGTGCCGGCGGGTGGGACGGCCACCTTCGACGGCAAGGTCAGGTAGCGCGCGCCCGCAGCCGCGGCCCGTGCAGCGCGCCGGCCGCGGCGAAGAAGAGGGCGGCCGGGGCCAGGTATCCGACGATCACCCGCACCGGGTTGGCGCTGTGCAGCCAGGCGATGCCCGCGGCGGCGAGCGCGACCGCTCCCAGGCTGAGGAGGAGCCGGGCCCAGCCCCCGCGGAAGCGCTCCATGAACACCCCGAGCAGCGCCGCTCCGCAGCTGAGAAGCCCCACCGCCGGAGCGAGGCCCATGAACCAGACGTCCGGCCCGGGCAAGCCGACGATCGCCGCCAGCGTGAGACAGAGGCCGAGCGCGGCCAGGACCGTCGCCCGCCGATCGGCCATGTTCAGCGCCTTCACCTCGCCGCTGGGCGGCACCTCTCCTTCGAGAAGCGACATGGCCTGAATCTGCGCAAGCCCTCGCGCTCCGGCTACTTCGCCTCCTCCGGAGGCCGGAACGGCGCCTCCCCGGCGAGCCGCCGGCGCAGCTCGTAGGCCGCGGGAGTGCCCCGCAGGTCCATCAGCGAGCGGACGTACCAGGCGAGCGCATAGACGTCCGCCTCCTTGTTGGGCAGGGTCACCGGGTTCCAGGCAGGCATCGCCGCGCCCGTCACCCCCGCCACCAGGATGCGGTAGAGGTCGTGCAGCTCCGTGCCCTGGCCGATCGAGCGCAGATCGTTGAAGAGGAAATCCGGCGGGAGGATCTTGACGCCGTACTCGCTGTCCTTGATCTCCGGCTGGTACATCTCCGGGCGGAAATCCGTGGTGCCGGTGCCGATGGTCGCCTTCGAGGCCTCGTAGATGTACTGCTTGGGGGCGTAGGCCGCATGGCAGCCCAGGCACTGGGCGAAGCCGTGGTACAGCTGCTTGCCCCGCTCCACCGCCTGCGCCTTCTTCGCCTCGCCCCAGGGGTCCGGCGGCACGGTGACGGGGTCGCCCACCGCGTCGTCCTCGCGCCAACCCGGGGAGAGCGTCTTGATGTACTGGATGATCTCGTCCAGCTTCCGGTCGGGGACCTCCCAGCCCACCATCGCGGTGCCGTGCAGGCCGCCCCGGACGATCCGCACCAGGTCCTCGTCGCGCGGCAGCTTCTGGTCGAGCACGCCGGCGAACTTGAAGGAGCCTTTGGTGAAGTCGCGGGCCGGCGGGCGCAGGCCCGGAGAGGCCGGCCCCTTCCCGTCGCCCTTCTCCCCGTGGCAGGCCCGGCAGTACTGCAGATAGGCCACCCGGCCGGCGTTGAGCGTCTCCGCCGCCACCACCTTGCCCGCGAGCTTGAGCGGCTGGCGGAAGGGCGCTACCTGCTCGGAGCAGGCGGTGAGGAGCACGAGGGAAGCTGCCAGAGGCTTCATCGATTCCTCAGAGCACGAACACGGTGAGGTAGAGCAGGACCCAGACCGCTCCCACGAAGTGCCAGTACCCGCACCACAGCCTGAGGCCGAGGTGCCGGGCGGGCCCGAAAGACGCCTTCGCCGCCCGAGCCACCACCCAGCCCAGGCCGAACAGGCCGACCAGCACGTGCAAGGCGTGGAAGACCGTGAGCCCGTAGAACACCGAGGGGAAGGGCCCCCCGTCGGGTCGCAGGCCCGCCCGCCACAGGCCCGTCCAGAGCGCGGCTTGCCCGGCGAGGAAGATGGCGCCGAGAGCGAGGGCGGCGGCCGCGGCCGGCAGCACGCCCGCCGTCCGTCCCTCGCGGGCCGAGCGCAGCGCGGACTGCAGGGCCGCGCTGCTGGCCACGATGGCCAGGGTGTTCGCGCCGGGCAGGAGCAGCGGGAGCGGAGCTTGGTCCGCCGGCGGCCAGCCCGGGGAGCGCAGGCGCAGCACCCCGTAGGCGGCGAAGAGGGCCGCGAAGAGCATGCTCCAGGAGCCGAGGAAGAGCAGCATGCCCAGCCAGGCGGTGGAGTCGCCCGGCGAGCGGCGCGGCCGGTACCGGAGGATCGAGGCCCCGGCGCCGCTCATGCGCGCCCTGCGGCAGCGGCCGGCGTGCTGCTCCCCGGGAGCTCCTGGAGCAGCGGCTCGGCCTGGCCGATCCAGTCGCGGCCCAGCTTCGCCTTCACCAGGGGATCGGCGAACTCATGGGGCCCGCGCAGCACGGTGGGGATGACGTCGTAGTTGTGGTGCGGCGGCGGCGAGGCGATGGTCCATTCCAGCGTCCCCACCTGCCAGGGGTTCATCTCCGCCCGGGCGCCGGCGACCAGCGAGTGGATGAAGTTCCAGACGAAGACCAGCTGCCCGGCCATGAGGATGAAGGCCGAGTAGCTGGTCCACCGGTTCAGCGGCAAGAGGTGCTTGAGGAAGCTGTACTCGTAAGGGTTGTAGAGCCGCCGGTTCTGCCCCGCGTACCCGGAGATCAGCTGCCCGGTGAAGACCAGGGTGATGAACACCGCGCTCCACCAGAAGTGCACCTTGCCCAGCCGCTCGCTCATCCGCCGGCCGAACATCTTGGGGAACCAGTAGTAGATGGCCGCCAGGCTGCCCATGAACGAGGCCGCCGCCATGGTGAGGTGGAAGTGGCCCACCACGAACATGGTGTCGTGCAGGTAGATGTCCGTGGCCGTGGCCCCCAGGTAGAGCCCGGTGAGGCCCCCCATGCCGAAGACGAAGACCATGCCCAAGGCGAAGAGCATGGGCGGGTTCGTGCGGATCGATCCCTGCCAGAGGGTGCGCAGCCAGTTGAGGAAGAGGAGCTCGGCCGGCACCGAGATGATCAGGGTGAGGATCATGAAGCCCTGGCCCAGGAGCGGGTTCATGCCGGTCATGAACATGTGGTGGCCGTAGACCACCGCGGAGAGGACGGTGACCGTGCACATGGCGTAGACCGACCCGCGGTACCAGTTCGCCGGCTTGCGGCTGAAGAAGGAGAGGATGTCGCTGACGATCCCCCAGGCGGGGAGGATGAGGATGTAGACCTCCGGGTGGCCGAAGATCCAGAAGAGGTGCTGGAAGAGGATGGGGTCGCCCCCGCCGCGCACGGCGGCCGCGCCGGCGATGAAGAACTGGGTGCCGAACACCCGGTCGAGGAAGAGGAGCAGCGCCGCCGAGCCCAGCACCGGCACGAAGAGCACGTTGAGCACCGCCGTCAGCCACAGGCCCCAGACGGTGAGCGGCATGCGCATGTAGGTCATCCCCGGCGCCCGGTGCCGGATGACGGTGGTGACGTAGTTGATGCCGCCCATGATGGTGGAGACGCCGGTGACGAAGATGGCGGCGACCATGAAGGTCTGCCCGCTCCCCGGCGTGCCGATGTTCGTGGAGAGGGGCGGGTAGGTGGTCCAGCCGGCGCCCGCCGCGCCCAGCTGCCCGAAGAAGGAGCAGATCACCAGGACCAGCGAGACGACGAAGGTCCAGAAGGAGAGCATGTTCAGGGTGGGAAAGGCCATGTCCCGGGCGCCGATCATCAGGGGGATGCAGTAGTTGCCGAAGGCGCCGATGAGGATGGGGGTGATGGCGAAAAAGATCATGATCAGGCCGTGCATGGTGAACACGGTCATGTAGGTGGCGGGCCCGATCGCCCCGCCCTGGTCGGAGAGGAAGAGCGGCCCGATCACCGGCACCGGCTTGCCGGGGAAGGCCCACTGCCAACGGATCATCATCGCCAGCGTTCCGCCGACGAAGAGGAAGATCAGTCCGGCCCAGAGGAACTGCTTGGCGATCACCTTGTGATCGCGCGAGAAGACGTACTTGGGCCAGAAGCCTTCCGGCTCCGGGTGGATGGGCTGCAGATCCTCGTGCTCCGTGGTGTGCATCAGATCCTCGCGTGCTTCTCCCAGTCCCAGGCCCACTGCGCGTCCTTGTCCTCCGCGTCGTACGCCCGGGCGGAGTTGGCCGAGGCCACCTCCGCCCAGCGCTTCCACTCCTCGAGCGGAAGCACGGTGAGCACCCCGCGCATCTTGTAGTGGTTGGCGCCGCAGTGCTGGGCGCAGCCGATGTCGAACTGCCCCGTCTCCTTCGCCGTGAACCAGACCCGGTTCACCATCCCCGGGACGGCGTCCATCTTCACCCGCATGTTGGGGATGTTGAAGCTGTGCAGGACGTCGGTGGAGGCGACCTGGAAGATCACCGGCACCCCCTGGGGCACGGTGATGTCGTTGAGGGTGACGATGTCGTCCTGGGTCCCGAACTTGCCGTCCGGCCCGGCGTAGCGCGCCGCCCAGGCCCACTGGTGGGCGTTGATCTCGATCCGCACCGTCTCCTTCTGCGTCTCCGCCCAGGCGAAGTTTCCGAAGACGTGCTTCCACACCAGCACCGAGTTGAGGAAGAGGTGCCCGTCGACCACGAAGAAGATGGCGGCGGCGATGCCCAGGGCCACGGCGATGGAGCGGCGCGAGGTCCCGTGGTCGTAGCGCGCCGGGTGGCGCTCGCCGTGGAAGAAGCAGGCCCAGAGCATCCAGGCCACCATGATCGCGAAGAGGAGGATGACGAAGACGCTGGTCTCGTTGATCAGGTCGTCGATCCGCCACCCGTCGAGCGAGGCGTCATGGGGCATTCCCCAGCCGCTGCCCTCGAGCGGTGCGGCGAGCAGGTGATGGAAGGGGGGCATCTCGTTTCCTATCCGTCGAGCTTGCGGATGGCGCGCAAGGTGAAGAAGGCGATGGCGAAGGGAACCGCCAGGAGCGCCAGCACCAGCAGGGTGCCGGAGCCGTTGCCGGCCTGCGCGGCGCAGAAGGGGCAAGCGAGGACGAAGGACGTCATCCGGCCAGCCTCCTCCAGGCGCCCTCGCTGATGAGGATCAAGGCGTAGAGCACCGGGAAGCACATGGGCACCACCACGGTGGCGCGCAGCACCCGCGTCTCCCACTTCAGGTGCATGAAGAAGAGGGCCACGCAGGCTGCCTTCACCACCGCCAGGGCGAAGAGCGCGACCATCACCTCGGCCTTGTGGCCCTGCACGTACGCCACGCCCACCTCGATGAGGGTGAGCAGGAAGAGCACGAGGAAGATGATCAGGTACTGCCGCGCGCGGGAGGCGTGCGCCGGGGCGTGCGCGGAGGATTCGCTCATCTCAGGACCCCGTGGGAATGAGGTAGACGATGGTGAACACCAGGATCCATACCAGGTCCACGAAATGCCAGAAGAGGCCGAGCAGCTCGATCTGCGCCGGCGTGGCCTTGCCGCGCATCCAGCGGCCCAAGGTGACGAGGATGTAGACGGTGCCCGAGAAGACGTGGAAGCCGTGGAAGCTGGTGATCACGTAGAAGGTGCTGGCGTACGCGCTCTGCCCGAAGACCAGCCCTTCCCGCGCCAGGCCCGGGTGGAGGATGCCGAAGTACTCCGAGTACTGGCCGAGGAGGAAGAGGACCCCGCCCAGGGCCGTGAGCCCGAGGAAGAGCGCCGCCCGGCTCCGCCGCCCCTCCAGCGCCGCCTCGTAGGCGAAGACCATGGTGACGCTGGAGCAGATGAGCAAGAACGTCAGCCCGGCGGTGAAGGCGATGCCCAGGCTGGGCTCGTCCGGATGGCGCCAGATCAGGCTCTCCCCGCGCAGGATCCCGTAGGCGAGCAGGAGCCCGGCGAAGGAGAGCCCGTCGGAAACCAGGAAGATCCACATGGCGATCTTCCCGGCGCTGGCGCGGCCGAACTGCGGATCCTGTGGCCAGACGACCTCACGCGGACCGTGCGCCTGCGCTGCCGCTGCCTGCATCTATTTCCCGACCGAGAAGCCGAAGATCTTCTGCTCGGTGCTGGACACGTTAAGGCTCTTGAGGAAGTGCACCAGGTGCCAGGCATCCTCGGCCGTGATGGTATCCGCAAACGAGGGCATGGGGGTCCCGTTCATGCCGGTGAGGAAGGTGCGGTAGAGGTCCTTGTCGCCCTTGCCGCACTTCCGGTGCGGGCTGGAGGTGAAGTCGAACGGGGTGATGTGGAACCCCCAGTCGTCGAAGAGGGTGGGGACGGAGGAGCCGTCGCCCTTGCCGGTATTGCCGTGGCAGTTGAAGCAGGCCTGGGAGTTCCACAGCTGCTGCCCCTTCTTCCGCGAGTTCGCGTCGTCCGCCGGCTCGCGCACGAACTGGATGGGATCACCCGGACCCTCCTCCTTCCAGCGGGGGGAGAAGGTCTTGATGTACTCGATCACGTCGCGCAACGAGCGCTCGCCCAGCACTTCCCAGGAGACCATGTTGGTGTGGTACAGGCCCTCGGTGAGGGTGCGCATCAGGTCGTCGTCCACCGGCAGCGTCCCGCTGGGCGTGGAGCGGCACTTGAAGATGGCGCGGGTGAAGTCGCGCGGGCGCGGGTCGAGCCACTGCGCGGAGTAGCCGCGGCCGTCGCCGTGCTCCCCGTGGCAGGAGAAGCAGTAGCGCTCATAGACCGCCTTGCCCCGGGCGGCGCGCGCGGCGTCGATCGGCTTGGGAGGGTTGGGAGGCTTCTCTCCCTGGGGCGTCTGGGCGAGGGCGAGGGCCGCGGGGAGCAGCGCGGCGAGCAGGATCGGCTTCCATCGGTTCATGGAGTCGTCTCCTCTAGAGGGCGAAGTCGAGCCCGATCAGGGCCGCGTAGTTGGCGGGGGAAGTGCCGTCGCCGGCGTCCTGCGAGGCACGGCTGAACTCGAGGTGGAGGGCGGCCTCCGTCCGGCTGGTCAACTCGAAGGTGTGCCGGAAGGTCGCCGTCCAGGCGTTGAAGTCGCCGAGCACCGGGGTGGCGATGGTGGCCTGGGAGGGGTGGATCATCTCGTACCGTCCGATCAGGCTGAGGCGCGGGGTGATGGTCCAGACGCCTTCCAAGAAGCCGCCGATGAAGCTGGCGTCGTCGGTGGCGGCGCCGCCGTCGATCAAGGCCTTGTCGTCCTTGCCGCCCCAGATCACGGCGCTGAGGGTGAGCGGGTTCACGGTGCTGAGGAAGTAGAGGTGGGCCTCGCCGCCGTAGCGGAAGTGTTGCTTGTGGTTCGACGCGGTGCCCGGGACGGGGTCGGTTCCCCCGCTGGTCAACGTCGAGGTGGCGTGCCAGCCCACGCTCCCGAAGGCCCCCACCTTCACCGCAGCCAGGAAGGAATTGTCCAGGTACTGCGTCGCCTGGACGTGGCCCCAGACCACCGGGTTGCTCACCAGGGTGTTGGAGAAGGCGGCGGTGCCGTTCTCGTTGAGCAGGGAGATCGAGTAGCGGACCCGGCTCAGGTCCGAGTGCCCGTACAGCTCGATTCCGTTCTGGTTCTCTCCCGGCGCCCAGGTCACCGCGCTGCCCTGCAGCTCGTAGTGGTAGACGTTGTAGCCCTGCGTGAGGGTGATGGCGCGGTGCTCGTCGATGGGCAGGTCCGGCGCGTGCTTGCCGACGCGCAGGTTGATCCAGGGCGTGCCGCCGATGTCGTGGATGCCGATGAAGGCGGACTCCAGGTCGCCGTCCGGGCCGCTCGGATCGAGCTGGAAGCCGGAGGAGGCCAGCCCGGGCGTGAGGACGATGAGGAAGCTCAGCCGGTTTCCCAGCGTCCCGGCGCCGAAGAAGTCCAGGCCGGTGAAGCCGAAGGTGCCGGTCTGCGTGTCCACCGTGCCCTGGTCCGTGGGCACCAGCGTGCTCTTCAGCCACTGGTAGCCGACGGTCGTGCGCATGGCGAGGGGCAGGTAGGAGCCGTCCTGCTCCACCGGCGCGTCGCGGTCGCGCTCCAGCCGGTAGCCGCGGTCGCGGAAGAGCTGTCCGAAGTCGCTGAGCCGCGGCCACACCTCGTGGCAGGCGGAGCAGGCGAGGCCCGTCTTGCGCGCGAAGGCGGGGACCGCCGGCGCGACGGGGGAGAAGAGACCCATTCCGAAGAACGCCGCGCAGAACGCGGCGATGCCCGTCAATGCAAGGAGGATCGTACGCCTCATCGCGCCCCCTCCGGGAGGTGAGATCGATGCGCGGCTGCCTGCAGCCGCGGCCACTGTTCAAGAGCGCCAGCGTGCCGGTCTTGTAAGAAATTGCGAATTACATTTGCGAAGGTTTTCAGGACGGGTTCGCGGCGACCAGCGCGGCGTCGCGCATCAGGCGATCGATCTCCCCGGGCTTCTCCGCCTGGTACCTCCCGCGGATCCGGCGCCGCCCGTCCACCAGCAGGAGGATGTTCTCTCCGGCGAAGAGCGGAGCCGCGCCGCGGGGAGCGCCGGCGAGCAGCGTCCAGCGCTGGCCGGCGGCAGGGCCGCGCTTGAGCTGGCGCAGCGCTTCCCTGTCGAGCCTCTCGGAGAAGGAGAGCAGCCAGAGCGCATCGCCCAGGTTGCGGGTGCGGTGCTGCACCGCCCGCATCGTGTCCGCTCCGGCCCGGGCACCTTCCGCGGAGAGCAGATCGGCGATGAAGGACCGGCCGCGCAGATCGCCGGAAGCGAGACGCCGGCCGTCGTCGGCCACCAGGTCGAAGACGGGAAACTCGCCCAGCACCGCCGGCGCGGCCGGGGCCGGTCCGCGGGTGAGCCCGCGCAAGAGCGGGGCGGCGAAGAGCGCGCCCACCAGCGCGGCCCAGAACCAGGGCCGGCCCGTCAGATCGCGGAGGCGCAAGGAAAAAGGCACGGCTTGCGGTATCATTGTCGCACGTCCGGCAGTTCCGACCTTCGGCTCCCGGGACGGCAAGCCCGGGATGGGTCATCCCCGGGAGCCGGATTTCAGCACGGAGTAACCCGTTGCTCAGCCTTTCGGCGCACAAGACGCACCGGTTCGTCAATCTCCGATCGGCTCAGCTTCCCGGGGTCGAGATCGTCCACGCCTTCCACAGCGGGCCGCTGACCCACTGGCAGTTCGTGCCGATGGTCCGGATGTCCTGCCTGCTCGAGGGGCGCGCCCGCATCTGGTCGCACGGCGCGAGCGCGGTGATCGACCCCCGCGAGGTGGTGGTCAACGCCCCCGGCTGCATGCCCCGCATCGTCGAGCGCCTGAGCGCGACCACCGAGACGCTCACCGTCTACCTCACCCCTCTCCTCTACGACTCCCTGGCGGAGCGTTGCGCCGGCCCTTCCGCGAAGGAGCTGGAGGTGCACGTGATCCAGCGCGGGCTCCTTCCCGCCGCCCTGGAGCGGCTGGCCGTCGCGGTGGAGAGGAACGCGCCCGCCAAGGACCTGCGCCGCTTGCTGGCCTCCCTGGTGGAGACCTCCTGCGCCGCGGCCCGCGAGCCCACCACGCGCACGCTCCCCGGCGGGCCGCTGCGTCCCGAGATCGCCTGCGCCCGGCGGATCATCCAGGACCGGTTTGCCCAGACCCTCTCGCTGGGCGAGCTGGCCGCAGAGGTGGGCCTGAGCAAGTTCCACCTGCTCCGGCTCTTCCGGCAGGAGGTGGGCACCACCCCGCACGCGTACCAGCTTCACTTGAGGATCTCTCGCGCCCGCGAGCTGCTCGATACGCACGCTTCGCCCGCGGAGGTGGCGCTGGCCTGCGGCTTCGCCGACCAGGCGCACTTCACCCGCGCCTTCAAGCGGATCGTCGGGTACACGCCCGGCGCGTTCAAGCGCTTCGCTTGAGCGCTGCTTCGCGCGGCTTTCCCCTGCCCGCCCTACCGGCGCCCACCGCCTCCGACCCTTCGAAATCTTTGCGCCCGCTGAGCGCGTGGTATCCGGGAATGGATGGGGGCTTCTGCAGAGGGAACGCGGCGCCGGCCGCTCACCCTGGCCACGAAGATCGTTCTCCTCTCGGTGGGCGTCTCCCTGGCGCTGGCCGTGGGGCTCACCTCGCTCGGCTACCGCAAGGCGGCCAGCGGGCTGCGCAGCAAGTCCGAGCTGGCGCTGGACAGCGAGTCCCTGCTCACCGCCATCCTGGTGGAGAACTGGGTCTCGGAGCGCCTCACGGCCCTGCGCGGCGTGGCCGACCTGCGCAGCGTGCGCACCGTGCTGGACACCGCCGTCTCCCTGGCCCGCGAGGACGTGGACGCCACCAACCAGGCGCTGGCGGACGTGGCCAGCGTCGCCCCGGAGATCGAGTCCATCGAGGTGATCGACCTGCAGGGGGCGGTGGTGGCCGGCACCACCGACGAGAAGGACCCGCGGCCCCTGGCCCAGCAGCGGGAGGTGCAGATGGCCCTCTCCGGCAAGGACTTCCTCAGCGGCGTGGCCGTCTCGCCCGCCAGCGGCAAGCCCTGCATGTACACGGCGGTGCCCGCCCGGGGATCGAACGGCACGGTGGTGGGAGTGGTGCGGGCGCGGGAATCGATCGATCGCATCCAGGCCCTGGTGGCCGCCGCCCGGGTCCGGATCGGGCCGGGCGCGCAAGGCGTGCTCCTCGACGGGGACGGGCTGGTGGTCGCCACCACCGCCGATCCCTCCTGGCGCCTGCGGCCGGTGACGCCGCTCGGCCTGGCCAGGGAAGAGGCGATGCGCAACGAGGGCCGCTGGGGAAAGCGCTCCCCGCCCGAAGCCATCGGCGCCCTGGAGCTGGCGGCCGTGCGCGGAATCCCCTCGCACCGGGTCTTTTCCTGGACGCTCTCTGGCGTCAGACACGTGGCGGTGGCCGAGCCGCTGCAGAAGGCGGGCTGGACGTACGCCGCCGCCCTGCCGGTGGCGGAGGTGGAGGCGGAGGCCCGCTCCTTCCTGCGCCAGGCGGTGACCGGGGCGGTGGTGGGCCTGCTGGCCGCCGCTGCCCTCTCCCTGCTGGTGGCGCGGCGGGTGGTGCAGGCCATCCGCCGCCTGACCGCGGTCAGCCAGCGCATCGTCGCCGAGAACGATCTCACCCAGCGGGTGGAGGCTTCCTCCGGCGACGAGGTGGGCCAGCTGGCGGAGAGCTTCTCCCGGATGGTCGATGCCCTGCGCACCGCGCTCACCACCTTGCAGTCCTCTTCCGCCACCCTGCTCCAGGCGGCGGAGCAATTGCGCAGCACCACCGAGGGCGAGCGCGAGCTGCTGGGGCGCCAGGCGAGCGCGCTGCAGCAGACGCAGGTGACGGCGCAGGAGATCAAGCAGACCTCCGCCCTGGCGGCGGAGAAGGCCAACGCGGTGCTCCGGGCGGCCGAGGGCGCGGGCGAGATGGGCCGCTCGGGAGAGACGGCGGTGGAGGAGAGCATCACCGGGCTGGCCTCGATCCGGGCGCAGACCAGCGAGATCGGCGAGCACATCCGCACGCTGGGCGGGAGCGCGCGGCAGATCGGCGGGATCACCGCCACCGTCAAGGACCTGGCCGACCAGTCGAACATGCTGGCCCTGAACGCCGCCATCGAGGCCGTCCGCTCCGGCGAGCACGGCAAGGGCTTCGCGGTGGTGGCCCGGGAGATCCGCAGCCTGGCGGACCAGTCGATCGCCGCCACCCGGCGGGTGGGCGAGATCCTCGACAGCCTGGGCGCCTCCATCCAGTCGGCGGTGAAGATGAGCGAGCACGGCGCGCAGGCCATCGGCGACGGGCTGACCCGGGTGAAGCAGTCGGGCGACAACCTGCGCGGCCTGCTCGCCATCACCCGGGAGAACGTGGACTCCGCCCGCCAGATCGCCGCCGCGGTGGGCCAGCAGGATGCCGGCATCCAGCAGATCTTCGTGGCGGTCACCGACCAGCTGGCGATGATGCAGCAGACGCAGCAGCGCCTGGAGATCACCACCGCGGCCTCGGCGGCGGTGCGGGAGCAGGCGGCGCGCGTCTCCGAGCTGCTGGCGCGCTACTTGATCTGATTCATCGGCGTACCCGTCTCCGCCTGCGCCCGCGGACGGCGAGGGGAAACTGGATCACCCGACTTTTCCCACCGAGGGGTCGCCCTCCCCGTCGACCCGGTGCTCGGGAATGACCGCATGCTCGACGGAGATGGTGCGGGTGTCCTCGTCGATGGCGTAGCGGACGGTGGTGCGGCCGACCCGGAGCTGCAGCAGCGGGCGGTCGAAGGAGGTGTTCCAGGCCTGCGCAAGGCCCGCAGGCACGGAGCCGGCGATCTCGGCGATGTCCTCCAGCATCTCCCTCAGTTTCGCCTGCTCCTCGCCCGGGAGCTTCCGCAGCTTCTCCGCGGCGGCCATGGAGACCCGGACGCGGAAGAAGGACCGCGTGATCCAGTCGTTCCATGAAAAGCGCGCGGACATGGGACCGCGCGAGCAGTGTGCAAGAGCATGGCCAGCACGTCCCGTCGCGCTATCTACTTGACATTCGGGAAAACCCGTCCCGCGGATTCCCTGAACTTTCCACCTGGCGATCCGCCGGACACTGGAGAATCGACCGGAATTCACCTCCAGTGTGGGACCGATCCGGTAAAGATTGCTTCTCGAGCTTGTAACAATCCGCTTTTACAAGGCATTGTCATACCCGCATGGACCGTCTGCGATCGCCCTCGCTGCTCCTCGATCCCCTCGACCGCGAGGACTATCCGTGGATCTGCGCGCTCTACGCCGACCCCGAGGTGATGCGCTTCATCGGCAGCGGCGTGCGCAGCGAGCAGCAGTCGCGGACCAACCTCGACGCGCTCCTGGCCCAGGCCGAGCGGCTGGGGTTCGGCTACTGGATGGTGCGCGAGCGCGAGACCGCCGAGCGGGTGGGAGGGGCGCTGCTCATCGTGCGGCGCGAGGGAACGCCCGTGGAGCTCGGGTTCGCGTTCGCCCGCGCCTTCTGGGGAAAGGGCTTCGCCACCGAGGCCGCGCGGGCGCTGGTGGATCACGCCTTCGGGGATCTACGCATCCCCTTGCTGCAGGCCTTCACCGACGTGGACAACGCGGCCTCCGGGGCGGTGTTGCGCAAGGCGGGCTTCCGCGACGCCGGCCTCACCGCCGGTCCTTACGGTGGCACCGACAGGAGGTTCGTGCTCACCCGCGAGGAGTGGCTGGCCGCGCGGCCCGCGGGGTCTTGACCGGCGCGCGCCGTTTGACGCACGGTCGGAAGGCGGGAGCGTGATGGGGCAGTCCGGGAAGGACGGTCCGGAGACGATCACGGAGGGAGTGACGGTCTCCTCCCTCTCCTCCGAGCCATACGCCGGGCGCTACCGCATCGAGCGGGAGCTGGGGCGGGGCGGGATGGGCCGGGTGGTGCGGGCCCTGGACCTCAAGCTCGGACGCGCGGTGGCGCTCAAGGTGCTGTCCCCCGGAAATCGCGACGAGCAGCGGCGCCTGCGATTCGAGCAGGAGGCGCGGGCCGCCGGCGCCCTCGATCACCCCAACATCCTCGCCGTCCACGACATCGGCGAGCACGAGGGAGAGCCTTACATCGTCACCGAGCTGCTGGAAGGCGAGACGCTGCGCGCGGCCATCGCCCGCGGCCCCTTGCCGCCCGCGGAAGCGCAGGAGATCGCGGCCCAGCTCGCCTCCGCCCTGGCCGCGGCGCACGCCAAGGGCATCGTCCACCGCGACCTCAAGCCCGACAACCTCTTCCTCACCCGGGAAGGCCGGCTCAAGGTGCTCGATTTCGGCATCGCCAAGCTGCTGGAGGCACCCGCCCCGGCTGGCGACGCGGCGGTGCACACCGCGGCGGGCGCCCTGATGGGCACGCCAGGCTACATGTCGCCGGAGCAGATCACCGGGCAGCCCGCCGACGCCCGCTCGGACATCTTTTCCTGTGGCGTGGTCTTCCACGAGATGCTCTGCGGGCGCGCCCCCTTCGCCCGCCCCTCCACCCTGGAGACGGCCTTCGCCATCCTGCACGACACGACGCCCGGCCTTCCCCAGGGAACGCCGGAGCCCCTCGCGCGGGTGGTGGCGCGCTGCCTGGAGAAGGATCCCCGGGCCCGCTACGCGAACGGGTCGGAGCTCCGGGCCGACCTGCGCCAGGGCCACCCGTCCACTCCTTACCCGCGCACCCTGCCGGCGCGGGGAGAGCCGGCGCCTGCGCCCCGGCGGCCCACGAGGTGGCGCGCCGCGCTGCCGGCAGCGGGAATCGCCGTCCTCCTCGCCGCCTCCGCTCTCATTTACTCCCGCACGCGCGGCGCCGGGCAGGGGCCCGCCTCCATCGCCGTGCTCCCCTTCGCGGACATGAGCCCCGGCCGCGACCAGGAGTACTTCTCCGACGGGCTGGCGGAGGAGATCCTCAACTCGCTGGCGCAGATCGAGGGGCTGCGCGTCGCCGGCCGGACCTCCTCCTTCTCCTTCAAGGGCAAGAACGAGGACCTGCGCAGCATCGGCCAGAAGCTCGGCGTCGACCACGTCCTGGAGGGCAGCGTGCGCAAGCAGGGCGACCGGGTGCGCATCACCACCCAGCTCATCCAGGTGTCGGACGGCTTCCACCTCTGGTCGCAGGCGTACGATCGCGGGCTCACCGACGTCTTCGCCGTGCAGGACGAGATCGGTCGCGCGGTCGCCCAGGCGCTGAAGGTGAAGCTCCTGCAGCACCGGGCGGCGCCGGAGGTCTCCCCCGAGGCCTACAACGAGCTGCTCCTGGGACGGAAGTTCCACAACCTGGGATCGATGGACGGGGCGAGGCGCGCGGCGGAGGCCTTCCGCAAGGCGGTCCGGCTGGCCCCGGGCTACGCGCCCGCCTGGAGCTCCCTGGCCTTCGCCCGCTTCAACTGGGCCTACTTCTTCGCCGAGACCGGCGCCGACTTCCGCGCCGCGTCCGACGAGGCGTTCGCGGCGGCGGAGAAGGCCATCGCCCTGGACCCCGCGTTCGCCAAGGGCTACTCCGCGCGCGGCCATTTGCGCAGCGCCTTCCGGTACGATTGGGCGGGAGCCCAGGCCGACTTCGAGCGCGCCCTTTCCCTCAGCCCCGGCGACACCGGCGCGCTCGGGGGTGTGGCGGGGGTGCTCGCCTCCCTCGGCCGGCTGAAGGAGGCGATCGCCGCCGAGGGCAAGCTGGCGGAGCTGGATCCTCTCGCGGCCAGGGTCTTCGGCATCCTCGGATACCTGCACCAGGCGGTGGGCGAGTACGAGCTGAGCGGCAAGGCCTTTGACCGCGCGCTGGAGATCGCGCCCGACCTGGCGGACGCGCCTTTCGGCCTGGCCACCAACGCCCTGCTGCAAGCCCGGCCCCGGGAGGCGCTCGACCTCTACGCGAAGACCTCGCTGGACTACCTGCGCCTCACGGGGCAGGCGTCGGCGCAGCAGGACCTGGGCCGGCGCCGGGAGTCGGACGAGGCCCTGCGCGCGCTCATCGATCGCTTCTCCGGCGTGGCCGCCTACCAGATCGCGCAGGTCCACGCCTGGCGCCGCGAGCCGGACGACGCCTTCGCCTGGCTGGACCGGGCCTTCAACCAGCGCGACCCCGGGATCACGTACGTCAAGTATGACCCGTTGCTGAGGAATCTGCGCGGAGACCGGCGCTGGCCGGGCTTCTTGAAGAAGATGAACCTGCCCGCGGATTGAGGCAGGGACGGCGCAGATTTCGCGCCTGCTTGAACTCACTCCCCGCGCTCCACTAGCATTCCCGGACCGACAGGCAGGAAGACCCGGATGACTCTAGCCGCCACCCAGCCTCTCTCCAAAGAGGGCTCTTCGCTCGAGCCGTACTCGCCGCAGCAGATCGACTCCTTCCGCCAGACCTTCGCGGAGAACGGCTACCTGGTCCTTCCCGGCGCGGTGCCTCCGCCCCTCTTGGGGGAATTGCGGGGGAGCCTGGTGGCGGAGTTCGAGAAGGCCAATTCCACCGGCAAGCTGTTCGCCGGGGGAGGCCGCCTCACCGGCCACCTCAACTGCTACCCCGGCGCCGGAGCGCGCCCGGTCTACCAGGCGCTGGAGCAGCGGGGAATCATCGGCCTGGCGCGGCTGCTCTTTCCCCAGTCGGTGCGGTTCCCCAACGTGGGCTGCAACTTCAACCTCCCGGGGAGCGTGGAGCAGCACTACCACGCCGATCGCCCCTTCACGAACGACTTCCCCATCGTCAACGTGGCGGTGGTGGATACCGACCTGGTGAACGGCGCCATCGACGTGCTGCCGGGCACGCACCGGAAGTTCGAGCCCTTCTGGCGGATGGCGATGCGCGGGGCCTGGCGGGACAGCACCCGCATCTCCATGAAGCAGGGCGACGTGCTGGTGCGCACCTCGAACCTCTGGCACCGGGGGATGCCCAACCGCTCCCAGCTTCCGCGGCCCATGCTCGCCTTCACCTGGGAGGACGGCGGCAGCACGAACCCCGATCCCTTCGCCTGGAACGAGGGGCGGGTCGCCTTCATCCCCAACTGGTACCGGACGAACCTCCTCGGCCGGCTGCGCGAGCGCACCTACCTGGCGGCGCCCATCACCTATTCGGCGTACCGGTTCGTGAAGTCACTGGTGGACGGGACCAAGGGCTACGACCATTAGGAGTCCTGGAGCTCATCCTCCGCCAGCCGCAGGAGCTCCCGCTCGATGTCCGCCGGGTCGTCGCGTGAGGCGAGCTGGTTCTTGAGCAGCGTCACCAGGTGCCGCTTCTCCTGCTCCAGCCGGGCCACCTCGAAGGCCAGCGAGACCACCGTGCGCAGGTCGTTGTTGCTCCACGGCTTGCGCACGAAACGGTAGACCTCGCCCTCGTTGATGGAGCGCACCGGAACGTCGGGATCCTTGTCCCCGGTGAGGATGATCCGCACCACCTTGGGATGGCGCACGCGGACGATCTTCAGGAGATCGATCCCCGAGATCCCGGGCATGTGCTGATCGCTGATGATCACCTCCACCGGATGCTCCTCCAGCTTCTCCAGGGCCTCGTCGCCGGAGTGCGCGGAGATCACGGTGTGGCCCAGCTTCTGGAGCACCTGGGTGAGTGCGGCGCAGACGCCCGGGTCGTCGTCGACCACGAGCACCGTGCCGGTGGGAATCCGCTGGCTGCCCATCCCGGGTAGATTTACCAAGGGTCCGGCGAAGCGGCGAACTTCCTCCACGCCTTGTGGTACGGTATGCGTGCCGTCGTCAGCCCGACCTCGCGATCCTGCGCGGTCTGCGAGGAGGTTGCCCTGACCGCTGCTGATCAGATCGAGGTGCGTGACTCCACCCTGGCCCGCGCCTTCGAGCGCACCCGCCGCATCCCCATGGCCACCTTCGTCGAGCGCTACATCGACGGCTCGCTGGCCGTCGAGGGCGACCTGCACGAGGTCATCCGCCAGCGCGACCAGTGGGCCAGCTACCGCTTCACCTGGGAGCAGGCGAAGTTCGTCCTCACCCGCTTCATCCCCTCGGTGCTGATCCACTCCAAGGCGGCGGACCGGGAGTTCGTGGTGGGTCACTACGACCGGGGAAACGACTTCTTCGAGCACTTCCTCGGCCCCTCCATGGTCTACACCTCGGCGGTCTTCGGTTCCCGCGACGAGGACCTCGAGTCCGCCCAGATGCGCAAGATCCGGCGGGTAGGCGATCAGCTCCAGCTGCAGCGCGGGCAGCGCCTCCTGGACATCGGCTGCGGCTGGGGCACCCTGGCCGCCGTCCTCGCCGAGGAGCGCGGGGTCGACGCCACCGGCGTGACCCTGAGCACGAACCAGGCGGAGTTCGCTTCCCGCCTCATCGCCGGGCGCGGACTCCAGCAAACAGCCCGGGTGCTGACCCTCGACTACCGCGATATCCCGGCCACGAGGTGGAACGCCATCTCCTGCCTGGAGATGGCCGAGCACGTGGGGGTGCGCAAGTTCCAGCGTTTCCTCCGCCAGGTG
>DATKAG010000123.1:0-15257 GCA_035498355.1 Myxococcales bacterium
CGCAGCCGGTAGACGCGCTCCTCGATGGGGAAGGCCTTGAGGATCTCCTCGATGTCCCACTTGCGCGGCTTGCCCACCTCGCCCTCGACGCTCACCGTCCAGGGGCGGGTCCGCAGCTTGCCGGCGTTCTCGCTGGGGTCGGACTTGTCGGTGCCCAGCTCGTAGAAGTTGTTGTAGGAGGCGATCTCCTCGAAGGAGTTCTTCTTCTCCTCGGCGAGCGCGTACTGCGGGTTGGGCTTCACTTCGGGGAGCCGGGGACCGTGCTCGATCTTCGCCTTGCCGGAGGAAGGCCAGGAGAGGGCGATGGCGCTGCCCGCGCCCAGCTTGAGGAAGTCGCGGCGGCGGACGTACAGGGCCTTGGGCGTCACCTCAGAGGACCGCATGTTGCCTCCCGCCCCTCCAATACGCGACAAAGGCCGGGGAAGTTACGTCAGGCTTCCGCGGACTCCGCCTTGCGCACGATGGGCGGGACGGGAGCGGGGAGGGCCTTCGCCGGCTGCTCCGCGGCCGGCCCCTGCGCACCGCCCTTCTGCCGCGCGTTCCACCGCTCCCGGGCCATCCGCTGCTCGTCGGCGGAAAGCTCCGAGCGGTGCTGGTCGCAGATGAACCCCGCGCGCGGCCCGCGCGAGCGGCTCCCGCAGCCTTCCACCCGGCAGCTCATGTCCAGGGCCCGGCGCGGGCGGGGCGACTTCGCCGGCAGCCGGACGATGCGCTGCGCGGGGACGGCGGTGGGCAGCTTTCCCTCCGCGGCCAGGCGCCGGTTCCGCTCCAGGATGCTCTTCTGCTCGGCGGCGGAGAGCTTGTTCGAATGCTCCTTGCAGAACCAGCGGTTGCGGGGACCCGCTCCAGGCTCGCCGCAGCCCGGCACCGGGCAGAGACGGCCCGAGAGCCGGCCGTCGAGGCGCCCGCGGCTCCCGCCGTCGAGCGGGAGGCGGGAGAGGGCCAGGGAGACCTGCTCCTCGACGTGCTGGACGATGGCCGCGGTGAGCTCGCGGGTGAAGCGGTCGATCAGCGAGCGGAAAGGCGCATCCTTCGCTTGATTTGCCATGCGGACTGTTCCATTCCGGGCAATGAGGAGGCGGGGGGACCCGGCGCTTTCTTTCTATCGCGCGCGCGGGCGATGCGCGAGCGAAAACGGCAGCTACTTTCCGAACAGTCCCTTGAGCCGGCTTTTCGCCTCCTCCTCCAGCTTCTTCTTCTGCGCCTCGGCGTCGGACTGCGCGCCGGTGCCCAGGGCCTGGCCCAGGAGCGACGAGCCGGCCTCCTTGACGATCTGGCTCACCGCCGGCTTGAGATCGAGATCGGTCACGCTCGGGCTCCAGGCGGGCCCCACCAGCTTGAGGCTCACCGGCACGGGGCCCTGCGGCTTCACCTTCCCGCCGGTGATCGCGGAGATGGTGGCCGGGGAGAGCGAGACGGTGCCCGGCAGATCGAGCGTCCCGTCGACGCGCATCCCGCCGGTGAAGCTCAGGTCCGCCTCCGGCCGGGAGATCTTCAGGGGGTTCTTCAGCCGCGCCACGCCGTTCTGCACGGTGATGCCGAAGGGCAGGTCCTTGCCCAGGCTGGTCGAGCCGCCCTCGCCCGTCTTGCCCGCCAGCCCGAAGGGCAGCGACTTCGCCAGCGGCCCGCTCACCGAGGCCACCACGTCCTTGCCGTAGAACACGCCGTCCAGCACGTGCCCGTCGAGGCCGCCCGCCAGCGTCTTCTCCAGATCGCCCGAGCCGCGCAGATCGATGGCGCCGTCGAGCTTGCCGGCGAGGAGCTTGTGCGAGGTCGCCAGCCCGACCAGGCCGTCCAGGCCCACGCCGGTCAGCTTCGTCACCACGTGGAAGGGCTCCTGGGGATGGGCCAGCTTCATCTCCGTCCCGCTCGCGTCCACCGTTCCGCCGAAGGCCTTGAGCCGCGCGGTGGACACGGTGAGGTGGTCCTCCTGCAGGGTGACGTCGGCGACGATGTCGGTCACCGCCTGCTTCTTCATCGTCAGCTTGTCGATCTGCACCCGGGCGTGCCCGGAGAGGCCGCGGAAGGCCGCCGGATCGATCGGTTTCTCCTTCCCTTCCTCCTTCTTCTTCGTGGAGGGGAGGAGCATCCGGTCCAGGTCGAGATGCGAGGAGGCGAGTTGGAGGTCGAACTGCCTGGTCTCCTTCGTCCCCGCCCCGCGGATCTCCACCCAGCCCTTCCCCTGGATCTCGTCGGCGAGCACGTGCGCCTTGACGTTCGCCAGGTCGATGCGCTGGCGCGGGTCGCTGCTGGACTTGTTCGGGGTGCGGGTGCCCTCGATCGCCAGGTCGAGGGGATCGCCGGGCTTCTTGTCGAGCGATTCCCCGGGCCGCAGGTCCACTCCCGAAAGGTCGAGCCGGGCGTCGAAGCGCAGCGGGCCGTTTCCGGACGCCGCGCCCTTGGCGTGGGCCAGAAGCGTCATCGTCGCCCCCGCCGCCTTCGTCATCTGCCGGGGGACGCTCACCTTCACCGGCGTCAGGTCGACCCGCAACTCCAGGGCCTGCGCCGCTTGCGTGCCGCTGGCCTTGAGCGTCAGGCCGATGGGGCCCGCGAGCATGTTCCCCAGCGACTTGCGCAGGGGCGGGTAGTAAGCGGCGAGGCGCTGGGGATCGAGATCGTGCGAGACGATCTGCAGCCCTTCGATGCGCGGGCTGGTCGTGGTCAGCCCCTTGGCGCTTCCCTGGCCGGTGATTCCCCCCGGGCCGATGTCCAGGCGGAGCTTGTCGATGCGCACGTCGCCCGCCGCCGCGTCTCCCTTCACGTCGGCGTCGAGGGTGACGTCGAGCGTCTTGCCCCCTTCCGCCCCGGCGAAGCGCAGGGAGGCGAGCTTGATGGCCCCCTTCACCGAGGTGGGCCCGCTGCCGCCGGGGACCGCGGCGCCCATCTGCGCCTCGAAGTCCGCGTCCAGCGTCCCGGCCTGCAGGCCCACGTCCTTGCCCATGAAGGGGCCCAAAGGGCCGATGTCGATGGGGGGGTCGACCTTCAGCACCAGGCTGGTCGGAGTTGGGGTGAGGGTGGGAGGAAGCGGGGCCGTCTTCACCCGCACCTCGAAGTTCTGTTTCTCGGCGAGCACCGCCGCCTTCAGGACCATCTCCAGCGGCTGCCCCGAGCGGAGGTCGTTCACCGTCAGATCGAGGTGCTGGATGGAGAGCTCCTTGGCCCCGCGGGTGGCCTTGTCCACGAAGGCCACCTTGCCTTCGAGCAGCGCGGCATGATCGACGCGGAGGAAGGAGAGATCGGAAGGCTTCTCCTCCTTGGGCTTCGCCGCCGCCTCTTGCGCGTTCTTGTCCAGCGCCTGCTGGAAGCGCTGCAAGTTGGTGCTCCCGTCGGCCAGCCGCTCCACGTTCACCGTCAGTCCCTGCAGCTCGGCGGAGCGCACCTCCACGCTCTTGCCCGCGGAGAAGATGGCGCGCAACAGCGCCACCTTCACTTCCGCCCGCTGCAGGGCAACCAGCGGCAGGTCCTCCCCCTGGGCGGCGCCCACCTCCACGTCCGAAACGCGCACCCCGAGGCCGGTGAGCAGCTTGGTGGCGACGCTCCCGATCCGGACGGGGCGGCCCCACTCGGCGGAGAGCTTCTGCGCTTCCTCCCTGGCCTTGGAGGTGAGGATCCCGTCGAGCACGAAGGAGAGCACGACCAGGATCGCCACCAGGGCGAGGACGGCGATACCGACGGCCTTCTGCCAGCGTTTCATGGGGCCGCAAAGCTAGGACAGGGCGAGCCGGCTGTCAGCTTGCCAGGACGGGAGTGGGTTGCAGACGACGGGCGCCCGCCAGCTGGCCGCAGGCGCCGCCCACCCGCTGCCCGTGGGGCAGACGCAGGAGCGCCCGCACGCCGGCCCCCGAAAGCCTGCGCTGGAAGGCGCGGCAGCGCTCCAGGGGCGGCGCTTTCTGCGCCGGGACCGGACCGGGGTTGAGCGGGATCAGGTTCACCCGCACGTCGAGACCCAGGCAGAAGCGGGCCAGCGCATCCGCGTCGGCGTCTCCGTCGTTCACCCCGTCGATCAGCGTCCACTGCAACAGCACGGTGCGCGGGGCGCGGGCGATGCAGGCGCGCAGCTCCTCCAGGCTCCACTTGCGGGCGACGGGCAGGAGCGCGCGGCGCTGGCCCGGATCCACCGCGTGGAGGGAAACGGCCACCTGCGCGCGGGTGCGGGCGTACAGCTCGTCCATCCGGGGGACGATGCCCACGGTGCTGACGGTGATCCGCCGCTCGGCGAGGGCAAACCCCTTGGGCTCGCGCAGCACGGCGACGGTGCGGAGCACCTCCTCCAGGTTGTCCAGCGGCTCGCCCATCCCCATGAACACCGCGTTGCCCGGCCGCGCGCCCAGGTGGCGCGCCGCCAGCGCGTACTGGGCCACGATCTCCGCCGCGGAGAGGTTCCTCTGCAGCCCCAGCCGGCCGGTCTCGCAGAAGACGCAGCCGCGCGCGCACCCCGCCTGCGAGGAAAGGCACACCGTCCAGCGCTCCCGCTGCCTCAGCTCGGAGGCCGGTTGGTGGATGAGCACCGTCTCCACCGTCAGGCCGTCGGGCAGGCGCACGGCGAAGCGGACGGTCCCGTCGGGGTCGACGGCCTTCTCCGCCGGGGGAAGCGCGCCGTCGAAACCCGCCTCGGCCAGGAGAGCGCGCGCGGGAGCCTTGGGCAGGCGGCGCCCCGCTGCCTTCGCCAAGAGATAATGCGCCAGCGCGCGGGCCGCGCCAGCGGTCGCTCCCCGGGAGCGCGCCCACTCCATCCAGTGGGCCTCGGTCATGCCGAAGGACTGCACGGCCTCAGTATCTTCGGCGCCCGCGGCGGAGCAAGCGGTAGGCGGAGCTTTCGCTCCAGGTGGGAACCTCGCTGGGCCGCCGGTCCCAGAAGTTCACCACCAGGGTGACGCGCATCCGGCCGGGCGGACCCGCGACGCGCCGCCCGGGAGTGCGGCCGCGCGCGTCCAGGATGCCGTGCAAGAGGTCGCCGCGGAAGACGGCGTAGCGGTTGCGCCGGGGCGCGACGGTTTCCAGGCGCCGGGCCTCGCGCCCGCCCGGCACCTGGTCGGTGACGGCAAGCTGCCCGCCGCGCACCCGGTTGAAGAAGAGGACGCTGGAGAGGCGGGGATGGCGCCTCTTGCGGCCCTTCACGTCCTGGTCGAAGTGGAACTCCACCGGGATGCGGGTGGTGAAGGCGCGGCCGATCCACCACTCCGCTCCCGAGCAGCCGCGGGGGCGGGCCAGCGGCCAGAGGGCGAGGACGGCCTCCTCCAAGCAGTTGGCCGGGGAAGCCGAGCGCGGCAGCCAGAAGGTGGTGAAGTAGCTCTCGCGCAGGCGCTCGCCCCCGATGCGGGCGATGGCGGCGCGGGCACGGCGCAGGAGCGCGGGGTCGAGCGCCGCGTCGATCACCTGAACCAAGGCTTGTGATCGCCGCCTCCGCTGTGGCAGATCGGCGGTGCCGATGTCGAATTCCGACTGGTCCATCGAGAAATCGCTCCAGCTCTACAACATTCCCGGTTGGGGCGCGGGCTACTTCAGCATCAACGCCAAGGGCCACCTGGTGGTCCACCCGTTCGGGCAGCCCGGGCCGGTGATCGACCTGATGGACGTGGTCGATGACATCCGCGAACGCAAACTTGGCTTCCCCTGCGTGGTGCGCTTCCAGGACCTGTTGCGCAGCCGGGTGAAGCAGCTCAACGAGGTGTTCCGCGCCGCCATCGCCCAGCACGGGTACAAGGGGCAGTACTACGGCGTCTACCCCACCAAGGTGAACCAGATGCGCGAGGTGGTGGAGGAGATCCTCGACGCCGGCGCGCCGTACCATTTCGGGCTGGAGGCGGGGAGCAAGGGCGAGCTGCTCATCGTCCTCGCCCTCAACTCCGACCCCGAGGCCCTGACCATCTGCAACGGCTACAAGGACGAGGAGTACCTGCGCCTGGCCCTGATGGGCCGCAAGCTGGGGCGCAAGATCATCGTGGTGATCGAGAAGCTCTCCGAGCTGCCCCACCTGCTCAAGCTGGCGGAGGAGATGAACGTGCAGCCCTTGATCGGGCTGCGCAGCAAGCTCTCCACCAAGGGCACCGGGCGCTGGGAGTCGTCCTCCGGCGACTTCGCCAAGTTCGGGCTCACCACCCCGGAGCTGATCCGGGCGGTGGAGATGCTCAAGGCGGCGGGGAAGCTGGAGCTGGCCAAGCTCTTCCACTTCCACGTCGGCTCGCAGCTCACCGACATCCGCACCGTCAAGGACGTGGTGAACGAGGGCGCGCGCTTCTACGCCAAGCTGCGGAAGATGGGGCTGGGGCTGGAGTACTTCGACGTGGGCGGCGGGCTGGGCGTCGATTACGTCGGGGCGCGCAGCACCTCCTACGTCTCCTCGCTCAACTACTCCATGGAGGAGTACGCGGCGGACGTGGTCTACACGGTGCAGCAGATCTGCAACAACGAGGGCGTGCCGGAGCCCAACCTGGTGTCGGAGAGCGGGCGCGCGCTCACCGCCCACCATTCCTGCCTGGTGATGAACGTCTTCGGCCACATCGAGTTCGGCGAGAACGGGGCGGTGCACGAGGGGCCGGCGGCCAGCCCCGGGCCCAGCGCCCCCTCCGACGTGCTCTCGCCGGTGCCGGAGACGCCGGTGGCCCCCATCGTGCGGGAGATGCAGGAGATCGTCGCCGGGCTGGCGCCCAAGAACTCGGGCGAGGCCTACAACGACGCGGTGGCGAAGAAGGAGCAGGCGCTCACCATGTTCAAGCTCGGGATCCTCGGGCTGGAGGAGCGCGCGGCGGTGGAGGGCCTCTTCTGGCGGCTCTGCCGGCGGCTGGTGGAGATCAACAAGAAGCGCAAGCGGGTGCCGGGACCCACCCGGGGCCTCGACGACCGGCTGGCCGACCAGTACATGGCCAACTTCTCCCTCTTCCAGAGCGCGCCCGACCACTGGGCCATCAACCAGCTCTTCCCCATCGTCCCCTTGCACCGGCACACGGAGCAGCCCACCCGCGACTCCACCATCGTGGACATCACCTGCGACTCGGACGGGAAGATCGACACCTTCATCGAGGGCGAGACGGTGGACGAGACCATCGCCCTGCACGCGCTCCAGCCCGGCGAGCCGTACTACCTGGGGATGTTCCTCACCGGCGCCTACCAGGACATCATGGGCGACATGCACAACCTCTTCGGGCGGGTGCACGAGGTGCACGTCTTCGTCGACGACGACGACCCGGAGGACTACTACATCGAGGAAGTGATCCCCGGCGACACCATGGAGCGGGTGCTGGCGCGGGTGCAGTACGAGCCCAGCGACCTGGCGAAGCGCATCAAGCAGGCCCTGGACGGCAAGGTGCGCGAGGGGCAGGTGAAGCCCAAGGAGAGCGTCCAGCTCACCGACTTCTACGAGCAGGCGATGCGCGGGTACACGTACCTGGGCACGGAGTGACTCCTCAAGGCCGCAGCCGCAGCAGGTCGAGCTTGCGCAAGAGGCTCGAGCGGGCGATGCCCAGCTCGGCGGAGACCGCCCGCCGGTTCCCGCCGTGGCGCACGAAAGCGGAACGGATGGCGATCTCCTCCAGCTCTCCCAGCGTGCGCCCGCGCAGGTGGACCGCATCCTCCGGCTCGCACACCCGCGGGCCCCAGGCGCCCGGCGCCGCGTCGTCGAAGCGCAGGGCATGGGCGCGGATGACCGGCGTCTCGGAGAGCAGCGCCGCGAGCTGGACCACGTGCCTGAGCTCGCGCACGTTGCCCGGCCAACGGTGGGAGAGCAGCGCGGCCCGCGTTTCCGGGGCGAAGGACTGGCCCTCGGGGAGGAAGTGCTCGGCCAGAGGGAGGATGTCCTGGGGGCGGGCGCGCAAAGGCGGCAGCTCCACGGTGAGGCCGCGCAGCCGATAGAAGAGGTCCTCGCGGAAGGCGCCTTCGCGCACCCGCGCGCGCAGGTCGCGGTGGGTGGCGCAGATCACCCGCACGTCGATGCGGCGCGGCCTGGGCGCTCCTACGGGCTTCACCTCGCCGGATTCCAGCGCGCGCAGGAGCTTGACCTGGAGGTCGGGCGGCAGATCGCCGATCTCGTCGAGGAAGAGCGTGCCCCCGTCGGCCGCCCCGAAGGCGCCCGGAGCGCTGGCGACGGCGCCGGTGAACGACCCGCGCTCGTGGCCGAAGAGCTCGGCCTCGGCCAACTCGCGGGCGATGGCCCCGCAGTTGAGGGGGACGAAGGGCCCCCCGCCGCGGCTGGAGAGGCGGTGCACGGCGCGCGCGGCCACCTCCTTTCCGGTGCCGCTCTCCCCCAGGATGGTGATGGGCAATGATGAAGGAGCGGCGCGCCGCAGCAGTTCCAGGGCGGGCGCCAGCGCGGGATCGCAGGCCAGGAGACCGGGCAGGGAGGCCAGCGCGCGCGGTCCGGCGCTCTCGATGCGCAGCTCCTGCGAGCCCAGGCGGATGCGCGAGCCGGGCTCGACCTGGGCCGCGCGGATGCGCGCGCCGTCGAGGAAGGTGCCGTTGGTGGAGTCCAGGTCCTCGAGAAGGAAGCGGCCTGCCCGCGGGTGCAAGCGGCAGTGGAAGCGGGAGACGTAGCGGTCGTCGAGCGCCACCTGGTTGGTGGAGTCGGCGCCGATGGAAACCGTGCCCTGCAGCGGCAGCGCGCCTCCGGGGAACTGGAGGGTGAGGGCGGGCGCAGGCGGCGGCTCGCGCGGCGAGAGGGCGGTCACGCGATCGGGCAGCCCGAGGATGGCTCCGGCTCCGGACATGTTGCGCCCGACGGTAGCGCGGCGGACGGAGCGCGGGTATCGGATCGCTGACCGAGGGACGGCGTTATCATTCCCTGGCCATGCCTTCGGTGGTCCTGCTCCTGCCCAAGTCCGGATATCGCAACGACGACTTCCTCGACGCCGCCAAACGGCTGGGCCTGGAGGTCATCCAGGCCACCGACGTCTGCCACCGGCTGGCCGAGACCTGGGAGGAGGCGCCGATGGCCCTGCGCTTCCGCGATGCCCGGGCGGCGGCGGACGAGCTGGCGCGCGAGGTGCGCGATCGACGGCCGCTGGCGGTGGTGGGCGTGGACGATCTCACCGCGCTGGTGGCGGCGCTGGCGGCGGAGAAGCTGGGCCTGCCGCACAACCCGCCGGCCGCGGTGGCCGCCGCGCGCAGCAAGGCCCTGAGCCGGGAGAAGCTGGGCGCCGCCGGCCTCTCCGTGCCCCGTTTCCAGGTGGTGCGCCGGGACATCGCGGGCGACGAGCTTGTCGCCCTGCTCTCCCGCGCCCCCTACCCTTGCGTGGTGAAGCCGCTCATCCTCTCCGGCAGCCGCGGCGTCATCCGGGCCGACAACCGGGAGGAGCTGCAAGCGGCGCTGGCCCGGGTGGCCGCGCTCCTCCGCTCGCCGGACGTGTCGCAGCGGCGCGATCCGGACCTGGAGCGGATCCTGATCGAGGAGTTCATTCCCGGTCCGGAGGCGGCGCTGGAAGGGCTCTTGATCCGCGGCCACCTGCACGTGCTTGCGCTCTTCGACAAGCCGGACCCGCTGGAGGGTCCTTACTTCGAGGAGTCGCTCTACGTCACCCCTTCGCGCCTGCCGGCGCCGCTGCAAGATTCGGTGGCCCGCGAGGTGGCCCTGGGCTGCGAGGCGCTGGGCCTGCGCGAGGGGCCGGTGCACGCCGAGGTGCGCCTTTCCCCCGCGGGGCCGAGGATCCTGGAGATCGCCGCCCGCAGCATCGGCGGCCTCTGCGGGCGGGCGCTGCGCTTCGGGGTGGGGGTGACGCTGGAGGAGCTGATCCTCCGCCACGCGCTGGGAGCGGCCGCCGAGCCGCCCGAGCGGGAGAAGCGCGCCGCGGGGGTCCTCATGCTCCCCATCCGCCGCCGCGGCGTGCTGGAAGAGGTGCGCGGCGCCGACCAGGCCCGCCGCGTGCCGCTGGTGGAGGATGTGGTGATCACGGCGCACTTGCGCGAAGAGCTGATCCCGTTGCCGGAAGGGGGCTCCTACCTGGGCTTCGCCTTCGCCCGGGGGGAGACTCCGGCGCAGGTGGAGTCGGCGCTCCGGGCGGCAGGCGCCTGCATCGAGGCGGTCGTCACTCCCAAGCTGCCGGTCGCCTAGAGCCGGCCCAACTGGCCGGCGGTGGGTTCCGCTCAACAGAACCAGGGCTCGGTGAGGCGGGGGATGCTTCGCTTCGGGCGCGGGGTGCGCTGCGAAAGGGGCCTGCCGGCGGCCTGGCTGGCGAGCGCGCGCAGATCGTCGAAGCCGGCGCCGCCGTGGGCCGCCTCGGCCGACTGGCGCCAGAGCGCGTCGACGCGGGCGTCCTCGTGCTCCCAGCGCCAGCTGAAGGCCGCCTCGTCCAGCTCGCGCAGCCAGGGCCCTTTCTCCTCGAGGATGAGAGAGCCGGGCGGGATGAGGAGGCGCAGCGTGTACTGGACGGGATCGATGGCCTCCACCAGGTCGTGCTCGACGGCGAAGTCGAAGAGCGCGGGCAGATCGTCCAGCGTGGTCCAGGGCGTGTAGGGAAGCAAGGTGGGCCGCAGCTCGGCCCCCGCCTCGCGCACCGCCTGGAGCGCGAGCGGGACGTCGGCGGCGGCGTGCCCCTTGCGCAGCGCCTGCAGCACCCGATCGCTCAGCGACTCGACCGCGCTGGTGACGAAGATCATCCCCGAGGCCACCAACTCCGGCAAGAGTCTCCGGTGCTGCAGCAAGTGCTCGATCTTGATGGTGGCGTCGAAAGTCAGTTCCGGCCAGCGCGCGTGCATCTCCCGGGCGATGCGCAGGGCGTGGGTGGGGCCGTTCAAGAAGTCGGGATCGCCGAAGCTGACGTGGCGGGCGCCCTGCCGGACCTGTTGGTCGATATCCGCCAGCACCGTCTCCCGGGGCACGGCGAGAAAGCGCCCGCGATAGACGGGGACGATGGGGCAGTGCCGGCAGAGGTGCTTGCAGCCCTGCGATGCGTCGACCGAGGCGACCAGCCTCTGCTCGCCGTTCCAGGAGAGCTGGGCATAGCGGTCGAGCACCGGCAAGGCGGCGCGAGAGGGTACCGCCACCTCGCGCTTGCGGGGAGCTTCGACGGGCCGCGGTTCGCGCCCTTCGGCCAGCGCCCGGACCAGCTCCACCAGCTCGTCCGGATTCTCCCCGGCGACGAAGCCGCCGTGCCGGCTGCGCAGGTGCTCCGCGTTGAGCAGCGCGTAGAGGCCGAAGAACCCCACCTTTGCTCCCGCCTCCCGCGCCCGGGTGGCCACCCGGACGCCGAGCTGCAGAGCGGTGTGCATGGGAACGCTGATCAGCGCCAGGCGCGCCCGGGCGAGCGCCTGCGAGGAGAGCTTCTCCACCGAGACGTCTTGCGCCGCGGGAGCGAACCCGGCGCGCTCCAGGGCGGCGATGGCGGAGGCCGCCGCCACCGGCTGCCGGCCCAGTTCGTAGCAGGAGACGACGAGGATCTCGCCCGGCCCGCGCAGGACTCAGCCCTTGGCGGCGGGCGGCCTGTAATCCGGGGGGAGCTGCGCGCCTTCGCCGAAGAAGAACTTCTCCGCCTGGTCGAAGAGGATCTGGTTCGCCTGCTCCGAGCCTCCCGCCAGCCGGTACTCGTTCATGATCATCTTGAAGTGCTCGAGCCAGAGCTTCCAGGCGTCCTGGGAGATCTCGTCGTAGATGCGCTGCCCCAGCTCGTTGTTCCACGGCTTGAACTCGAGGCCCGGAAGCTCCTTCCCCATCTTCCTGCACTTCACTATCCGCGCCATCGGACTCTCCTCCGGACGTCCCTGTATAACCCAAGGCGGAGTTCCTGCCACGCCTGCGAGGTGCTACGGTTTTCCACTTGCTCGCCGTCCCCGCCATCGACGTCGAGGTGCTCACGGCCCTCAACCACCCCGGAGTCCCATGGCTGGACGGGCTGATGGGGGCTGCCTCGAACCGGGGAGTTCTCCTGGCCATCGCCGCGCTGGCGGCCATCTATCTGTGGTTCAAGTCGCCGCACCGGGCGGTGGCCGCGCTGCTCCTGGCAGTGTCCATCGGCGCTGCCGACCTGGTGACCGTGCGCCTGGTCAAGCCGGCGGCCGCGCGGGCCCGCCCCTGCCAGGTCGACCCGCGGCGGGTGGCGCATCCGCTGGGCTGCGGATCCGGGCAGTCCTTTCCCAGCACCCATGCGAGCGACACGGCGGCGGCGGCCTCGGTGTTCGCCTGGGCGGCCCCGCGGCTCTGGCCCCTGTCGCTGGCGGTGGCGCTGGTGGTGGGGATCTCCCGCGTATACTTCGGCGTCCACTGGCCGACCGACGTGCTGGGCGGCTGGGCGCTCGGCGCCCTGGTGGGCAGCGCCTTGATCGCGGTTTCCCGCCTGCGCTACCTCCGCTGAAAGGGCGTGCTTACGGTTTCCCCCTGACCTTCAAGCGGGGACACGCATGCACATCATCGGCTTCATCATCTTCGGTTTGATCATCGGCCTTCTCGCCCGGGCCATCTATCCCGGCCGGCAGCACATCGGCTGGATCGCCACCGCCATCCTGGGAATGATCGGCTCTCTGGTGGGCGGGCTGATCGGCCATGCCCTCTTCGGCGGCAACTCGCAGCCCGACGGGTCGTGGGGGTTCACACCGGGTGGATGGATCTCCTCCATCGTGGGCGCCATCGTCGTTCTCTGGGCGTACCTGGCCCTGGCGGGAAGGCGAAACCGCACCGTCTGATCGGGAATCCGGCCGAAGTCGTTTGACCTCAAAAAGATCTCCGGGCAAATTGCGCTTGACGAGGCGTGCGGCCGGGCATACGCCGTCAGGGCCGCCGGTTCTTCAGGCATTTCTCGGAGGTCTCAATGAAGCTGTCGGATATCAGCGGACATCTGGTCACACTGGGGCTCGCGAGCCTGCTCGCTTGCGCAGGCAACAAGCCCACGCCGGACGCCAGCGCCACGCAGGAAAAGCCCAAGCAGGAGCAGGCCCAGGCGGCCGATACCAACAAGATGAGCGCCGCCGACCAGTACCACGCTCAGGGCCAGGCCGACCTGGACAAGGCCCTGGAGCAGCTGCGCGGGGTGAGCGTGTTCTTCGAGTTCGACTCTGCCACCCTCACCAAGGACGCCCAGGAGAAGCTGAGCAACGTGGCCAACGTGCTCACCGCCCATCCCGAGCTCAAGGTCCGCATCGAGGGGAACTGCGACGAGCGCGGCTCCGAGCAGTACAACCTGGCCCTGGGCCAGCGCCGGGCCGACTCGGCGAAGAAGTACCTCGCCGGCCTGGGCGTGCAGCAGGGGCAGATCACCGCCATCAGCTTCGGGGCGGAGAAGCCCAAGGCTCCGGGACACGACGAAGAGGCCTGGAGGCAGAACCGGCGCGACGACCTCAACGCCCGGAAGTAAGGACCTGCACCATCCGGGAATGCAGCGGTGGCGGCGCGGCGAGCATCTCGCCGCCCGCCAGCCGATGCGGAGAGCCGTCGAAGCGCGTCACCGTGCCTCCGGCCTCCTCCACCAGCACCACTCCCGCCGCAACGTCCCAGGGCTTGAGGCCCATTTCCCAGAACCCGTCGAGCCGGCCTGCGGCGAGGTAGGCGAGGTCGAGCGCCGCGCTTCCCAGCCGGCGTGAGCCGCGGCACAGCTCGGTGAACTTCGCGAAGGCGGCGATCATCAGGGGGAGCTTGTCGCGGTCGCCGTAGGGAAAGCCCGTACAGACCAAGGCCTCGACCAACTCGGCGGCCTTCGAGACGCGCAATGGTTGCGCGCCTTGCGCCGTGCGCAGCTCGGCGCCAAGGCCGCGGGCGGCGACGAAGGTCTCCCCGCGCAGGGGATCGACCGTGCAGCCGGCGACGACCTGACCGGCTCGTTCGGCGCCCACGGTGCAGGAGAAGAGCGGGAGACCGTGGGCGTAGTTGGTGGTGCCGTCCAGCGGGTCGACGATGAAGCAGAGTTCGCCGCCCTCGTGCGCCCCGCTCTCCTCGGCCAGGATGCGCGCGCCCGGAGCGCGCTCGCGCAGGACGCGGAGGATGGTTTCCTCGGAGGCCTTGTCGGCGTCGGTGACCAGGTCGATGCGGCCCTTGAAGCGCACGTCGCGGGGGTGGTGGTAGAGGTCGCGCAGGACGCTGGCGCCGGCTTCCGCCGCCGCGGCGCAGATGTCGCGCAGCCCGGCGGGCGTCATTTGCGCGTGCCCAGCGCCTTGAGCAGCTTGTCGTGCAGGCCGCCGAAAGCGCCGTTGGACATGGCGAGCACCACGTCGCCCGCGCGGGCTTCCCCGGCCAGGGCGGCGACGATGGCGTCGGGGCTCTCCATCCAGCGGGTCCTCGTGCCCGCGGAGGCGATGTCCTGGGCCATCTTCCTGGCGTCGACGCGCTCGGCCTCCGGCACCTTGGCGATGGCGGTGGGCTGGCTGATGATGGCCTCGTCGGCGCCGCGGAAGGCGTGCGCGTACTCCTCCTGGTGGATCTTGCGCATGGCGGTCTGGCTGCGGGGCTCGAACACGGCCACCAGGCGGCGGCCGGGATACTGCGCAAGCACAGCGGCGATGGTCTCGCGCACCGCGGTGGGATGGTGGGCGAAATCGTCGATCACCGCCACCCCGCCGACTTCTCCTCTAAGCTCCTGGCGGCGCTTCACCCCGCGGAAGCTGCGGAAGCCGGCGGCGATCTCGTCGGGCTTGAGCCCCAGCGCCCGGCAGGCCGCGTAGACGCCCAGCGCGTTCTCCACATTGTGCCGGCCGGCGGCGGGCAGCGTGACGCGGATCTCGGGGTTGCCCTTGTAGGCGGTTTCGAAGGAGGCGCCGGCGGGGCCCAGGCTCACCCACCGCGAGTGCCAGTCGGCCTCGGCGTCTTCGCGAGCGCAGTAGCTTTCGGTCTTGCACCTGGCCAAGGAGGCGAGGCGCTTCCAGTTGGGGAAGCCGCTGCAGGCGGCGAGGTAGCCGTCCTGGGGGAGCAGGGCGAAGAACTTCTCGAATGCGCTCTCGTAGTGCGGGGTGTCGCGGTAGATGTCGGCGTGGTCGAACTCCGCGCCTGTGAAGATGGCGGTGCGCGGGCGGTAGTGGAGGAACTTGGGGCCCTTGTCGAAGTAGGCGGTGTCGTACTCGTCGCCTTCCAGGACGAAGTGCTCGCCTGCGCCGAGGCGAAAGCCCTCGTTGAAGTTGAGCGGGACGCCGCCGACCAGCAGGCTCGGGTCGCGGCCGGCGTGCATCAGCACCTGGGCGCAGAGCGCGGTGGTGGTGGTCTTGCCGTGGGTCCCGACGATCACCACCGGGTGGCGGGTCTGGAGGAAGAGCTCCTCCAGCGCCTCGGGGAAGCTCATGTGCGGGATGCCCAGGCGGCGGACGGCCTTGGCCTCCACGTTGTCGGCGCGGATGACGTTCCCCACCACCGCCAG
>DATKAG010000124.1:0-4382 GCA_035498355.1 Myxococcales bacterium
GCCCGCGAGCCAGCAAGGACAAGACCTGCCGCAGGCGCGGCGGCAGCGCCGCCACCGGGGAGGCGTCGCGCAAGAAAGCGCACTCCGCGGTCACGGCCCCGACCAGCGCCCGCTCGCGCTCCCCGAACTGCGGCTCGCCCCAGGCGCGGTGCAGGGAGTACATGCCGAAGCGCTGCTTCCCGCCCGGCCAGCCCGCGTAGATGCAGGAGTCCACCCGCGCCGCCCGCCGCAGCTCCTGCACGTGCTCCGCGCCGTACCAGCGCCGATCGTCCAGCAGGTCCTGCCGGGTCACCGCGATCACCGGTCCCTTCGCGCGGCCCAGGAAGAGCGGAATCGTGGGATCGGGGGCCACCCCGGTCAACCCGCGGGCGTAGGCCACGAAGACGTTCCGCTCGGCCTCTCCCGACCAGCCGAAATCGAAGTCGCGGTAGATGCCGCCGCCGGTGTCGATCTCGCCCCAGATGGCGACCTGCCCGCCCACCAGGTCCAGAAGCCCCCGGAGCAGGGCCTCCTGCTGCTCGCGCGATCCCCGCGGCAGGCCCCGCGCCTCGTTGACGAGGCGGAGGGCCGCCCGGAGATCCGACTCGGTGAGCAACGCCGTCATGCGCCTCCCCCTTCTGGGGGGATAGACGCCGGTTCGCGGCGTGGGTTTCGCGCGGCGCCCTGGAATGACGGGGAATAATCGCGCCTCCCGCCCCATCGATGGGGCGGAGGTGGTGGTGTGAAGGCGGCTCGCTGGTGCGTGTTGGCCGCGGCAGCGCTCTCTTGCGCCCGCTCCGCGGCGACGCCGCCCGATCCGCGGCAGATCGATTTTCCCCAGACCGCCGCCGTCAAGGTGTCGCCTGCCGCCGGCGGCGGATGGCTCTTGCTCTTCGAAGCCCTCCAGGCGCAGGCGCTGATCACCACGCCCGTCCGCAGCGCCGGCCTGCTGGACGCGGGCGGCGAGATCGTCCGCCGCTTCGCCGCTCCCCAGGGATGGATCCTGATCGACGCCGCCGCCCATCCCTCCGGCGACGTGAGCCTGCTCAGCCTGCGCGTCGACCCCGCGGCGGAATATCCGCTGCGCGTCCTGGTCTCGCGCTTCCTCGCCGGCGGGGGTCTCGCCGGGCGCGAGCTTTCCCGGCTCCTTCCGCCGGAAGGTCCCGAGGCTGGCCCGGCCTTCCTGGCCTCGCTCGATCGGGCGCGGATCGTCGCCTCCGGGGAGGATCTCCTGGCGGTCGTCCGCTGGGCGAACAACGCCGTGCAGGTTTTCCGGCTCGACGGCCAAGGCCTGGAGCAGAGGTGGGCGGCATGGGTGGAGCCGGCGGCGCCCCTCTTCTTCCTCGGGATCATCGGCGGCGGGTTCGACAACTTCCACCAGGGGGACAGCGCGTTCTTCGTCTACCCGGACGTGGATGGCCAGGGGGACCTTCACGTGGCGGTGGCGAGCACGGAGGAGGTGCTGAGGAACCACGACGCCTTCTTCGGCGAGAGCCTGACGGCGCGGGCCGACCCGGCGAGCTTCGATTTCGGCGTCGCCGTCGTCACCCGCATCACGGCCCAGGGCGAGCGGAGTCCCGCGAGCCTCTTGGGGATGCCGGGCCGGGGAAAGCGGCTGCTGAATCTGAAAATGGCGGGCGACTCGGTGATCCTCGTCGGGCGGATCCGGACCGGCGACGCGCCCGACGGCTGGGACGGCTGGCTCCTCTCCTCGCGCGCGGACACGGCCCAGGTCGACTTCGAGCGCGCGGTCGACGTGCAGGGCGGGGACATGTTCTGGGACGTCGCGGCCCTGGAGGGCGGAAGGATCCTGGCCGTGGGCTCCACCAACTACACGCAGAATCCCCAGGGCCTGAGCGTCAGCGACGCGAGGGATCCGCTGGCGCTGGTGCTCGACCCGCAGGGAAAGGTGGAGCAGCGCATCCTCCTTCCTTCCGGGCCGGCCGGCCGGGGGAACGAGGCCATCTCGGCGAGCGTGGGGAGCGGGGGCGAGATGGCCATCTGCGGCGTGCAGAACGCCCCCGGCACGCATGCGGCGGTGTTCTCGGACGCTTTTCTGGTGGTGCGAGGAACGGACCCCTTCTAGCCCGCAAGCCGGAAGATCCCCGCGCGCAGCCGGGCGTTGCAAGGGAATCCTGGAGGTTTCCATGCATCGCCTCATCCTCTGCACCACCCTGTGCGCTCTCCTCTCCACCCACGCTCCCGCCGCCCTGGCACCGGCCGAGCCCGACCTGCGCCGTCCCCTGGACTGGCTGGTCGCCGCCCAGAACGACGACGGGAGCTGGGGCGACGGCGCCAGGGATCCCCACCCCGACGTCGCCACCACCGCCATCGCGGGCCTCGCGCTGGTCAGGCTGGGGCACACCGGCGCCAGGGGCCAGTACCAGGAGCGCACGCGCCGGGCCGTCGTTTTCATCTCCGCGGCCGTGGAGCGCACGCCGCAGGAGGAGATCGCCATCAATCCTCCCGGCACGCTCCCCCAGCGCAAGCTGGGGCGGAACATCGACACGTTCGTGGCCGCCCAGTTCCTCGCCGAGGTGCTGCCCACCCTGCAGGGATCGCTGCACGCGCGCGCCGGGCGGGCCCTGGCCTCGGTGGTGAAGCGCATCGAGCGCGCCCAGGCGCAGGACGGCAGCTACTCGCGCGACGGCTGGGCGCCGCTGCTCGCCTCGGCGTTCGCCAACAACGGCCTCTACGCCGCCCAGCGCGCGGGGGCGAAGGTGGACAAGGACGTGCTCGCCAAGGGGCAGGCTGGCCTGGTGGACCAGTACGACGCGAAGAGCAAGAAGTTCGTCGTCGGCGGGTCCGCCGGCGTGCAGCTCTACTCGGTGGCCGCGAGCGTGACTGCCGCCGCCCAGGTGGCCCGGTCCGACTCCGCGGCCAGCCCCGCGGTGAAGCGCCGCGCGGAGGAGGCCGGCAAGGAGGGCGCCAAGCAGCTGGCCAACGAGAACGTCCTGCGCGGCTTCGGCAGCTACGGAGGCGAGGAGCACGTCTCGTACATGCTCACGGCGGAGGCCAAGGCCGCCCTGGGCGGCGCCGAGTGGAGCGATTTCCGCAAGAGCATCCGCGCCCGGCTGGCCGCCATCCAGAGGGAGAACGGGACCTGGCGCGGCGACCACTGCATCACCAGCACCACCTTCTGCACCGCCGCCTCCCTGATCACCCTGGCCATCGAGCCGCAGGGCGGCGGCCGCGCCTCCTGACAGTGCGGGGGACGCCCGGCCTGCCCGGGCGTCCCTCGCTGCGGTAGCATGGCCGGATGGCTGAACTGAAGGCCGGCCGCATCATCGAGTGGCGCAGGGTCTCCGACGCCCTCTCCATCTTCCGCCTGGTGGGCGAGGACGGAGGGCGCTTCCCCCGGTACGAGGCCGGCCAGTACATCGCCCTCCGCCGCGACGACTGCCTGCTCACCCGCAAGGTCAAGGAGGGGAAGGAGGTCCGCTTCGTCCCCGACCTCGACGAGAACGGCAAGCAGAAGGTGGGCTCGGTCACGCACTCCTACTCCATCGCCTCCGCGCCCTTCGAGGCCGAGGAGGGGAACTACCTGGAGTTCTACGTGGTCCTCGAGCGCGGGCAGGACGGCGTCCTGGGACGGTTCACCGGATCGCTCTTCCGGGTGGACAAGGGCGGGACCGACCGGATGGCCTACGTGGAGCGCATCGTCGGCGACTTCACCCTCGCCAGGCGCGCGGCCGGCTTCGAGCAGGTGTTGATGGTGGGGACGGGGACGGGGGTGGCGCCGTTCGTCTCCATGATCAAGCAGCTCGCCTTCGAGGCCCGGCGCAGCGGCACGCCGCCGCCCGTGCGCTACACGCTGCTCCACGCCAACCGGACGCTGGAGGAGCTGGGGTACCGCCGCGAGCTGCAGGAGATCGAGGCTTCAGGGGCCCTGGACTTCGTCTACATCCCCTCGGTCAGCCGCCCCACGGCGAGCGATCGCGCGGACCCGCTCCTCGGCCTGGGCCGGGCCACCAACCTCCTCCGCGTCCTCTTCTCCATGCCGCCGAAGGACCCCGCCGCCTTTCCCGCCGAGCTCCCGCGGGAGCGGCCCCTCTCCCTGCTCAAGCCGCGCCTCGATCCGGCCCGCACCGTGCTGCTCACTTGTGGAAACCCCGCCGGAATGGCGGACACCGCCTGGGTCGCGGGCCAGGTGGGGATGCGGTTCGAGAAAGAGGACTGGTGATGGGAGGCTGTCCCCGTATTCACGGGGACAGCCAGGATCACGCTCCGCGCAAGCAGGCGCAGAGCGGTCCTCGGCCGCAGCGCGCCTTGGTGAGACCGCAAGAGAGCCCCTCCGCGGATCACGTCGCCGTGGCCACGCTCCCAGGGCCCAGGACAGGCTTGCTGCGACACCTTCCTAGTGCCGCGACCGGGGCGTGTTGATACCTGCGAACGCGGATCGC
>DATKAG010000125.1:0-6533 GCA_035498355.1 Myxococcales bacterium
GGCGACCTCACCGCCAACGCCTGCGTTCCGGCCGAGGCGCGGGGGAGCGGGCTGATCGTGGCCCGGCAGGATCTGGTGGTCTCCGGCGTGTCCGCCGCGGCCCGCGTCTTCCTCGCCCTCGAGCCGCGGTGCGAGGTGGAGGGCCTCCTGGAAGAGGGCGACCCGGCCGGCCCGGGCGACGGCGTCCTGCGGGTGCGCGGGCCCCTGCGCGCCATCCTCACCGGCGAGCGCACGGCGCTCAACCTCCTCATGCGGCTGTGCGGGATCGCCACCCTCACCCGGGCCCACGTCCGGGCCCTTTCAGGGACGAAGACCAGGCTGCTCGACACGCGCAAGACCTCCCCGGGGATGCGCGCGCTGGAAAAGGCGGCGGTGCGGGCGGGAGGCGGCGTCAACCACCGGGGCGCCCTCTTCGACGGCATCCTGGTCAAGGACAACCACGCCGCCTGCGCAGGCGGTGTGGGCGAGGCGGTGCGGCGGGCGAAGGGGAGCGCGCATCCCCTGCTCAGGGTCGAGGCCGAGGTGAGCACGCCGGAGCAGATCGAGGGGGCCCTGGCGGCCGGCGCCGACATGCTCCTGCTCGACAACCTCGGCGACGAGGAGCTGCGCCGGGCGGTGCAGCAGGTGCGCGGGCGCGTTCCTCTGGAGGCCAGCGGGGGGATGACCCTGGACCGGCTCCCGCGCGTGGCCGCGGCCGGAGTAGACTACGTTTCCGTGGGCGCCCTGACGCACTCGGCCCCGGCGGCCGACCTCAGCCTGCTGGTGGAGGGAGCTTGATGCCCGAGGCTCCCGTGCCCGCTGGCGAGGGGCACTGGACCGACGTGAAGCAGGACGCGATCGTGCTCGGCCTCTTGCTCGAATGCGCCGACGATTTCGTTCCCGGGAGCGTGCTCTGCGACAAGCTGGACGTGCCCAGGGCCGAGCTGCTCAAGCGCATCGACTCGCTGCGCGCCCGGGGCTACGTGATCCACACCCGGGGCGGGCAGGGCTACCGGCTGGTGGAGGTGCCCGACAAGCTGGGCGAGGCGCAGATCGCGCCCTTGCTGGGCACGGGCGAGCTGGGCCGCCGCATCCACCACTTCGACGAGGTGGAGTCCACCAACGACGAGGCCCACCGGCTGGCGGAGGCCGGGGCCCTGCACGGCGAGGTGGTGGTGGCGGACTTCCAGACCCAGGGGCGGGGGCGCAAGGGAAGGGCCTGGATGGCGCCCCGGGGCAAGGCGCTCACCTTCTCCGTCGTGCTGCGGCCGGCGATCCCCGCCACCCGGGCGCCGGAGATCACCCTGGCGGCGGCGGTGGCGGTGGCGGAGAGCGCCCGCGAGCTGGGCGCGCACAGCGCCCGCATCAAGTGGCCCAACGACGTGGAGTGCAAGGGACGGAAGCTGGCCGGCCTGCTCACCGAGCTGCGGGCGGAGCCGGACCGGGTGCGGCACGCGGTCCTGGGGGTGGGCTTCAACGTCGGGCTGCAGATGCAGGACTTTCCCGAGGAGCTGCGCCCCGTCGCCACCAGCCTCTTGCTGGAAACGGGGGAGCGGGTGGCCCGGCCGGTGGTGTGCGCCAGCCTGCTGGAGCACCTGGAGGAGTGGCTCAGCCTGCACGAGACCGAGGGGTTCGCCCCCGTGGCGGACCGCTGGCGCGAGCTCTCCAGCACCCTGGGGCGCAGGGTGCGCATCAGCGGGAGCGGCGAGACGGTGGAGGGCGACGCCTTCGACCTGGCGGCCGACGGCGCGCTCCTGGTGCGCGAAGCCGACGGGTCGCTTGTGCGCGTCGTGGCCGGCGACGTGGAGCACTGCGCGGTCCTGTAGGTCCGCGTCGGGAAAGGGAAGATTGACGCGGGCTTGCTGCAATCCCGATACTGCAGCGGATGCTGCTCGCGATCGACGTCGGAAACACCAATACGGTGCTTGGCGTTTTCGACGCGGGCAAGCTGCGAGACTCGTTCCGCGTGCAGACGGAGAAGGATCGCACGGGCGACGAGTACGGATTGCAGCTCAAGGCGCTCTTCGACTTCGCCGGGCTGCGCATGGCGGACGTCCACGACGTGATCGTCTCCAGCGTGGTCCCGCCCATGGTCTTTCCCCTCGAGCAGATGTCGAAGCGCTTCTTCGGGCGCAAGCCGCTCTTCGTCGGGCCCGGGGTGAAGACGGGGATGCCGGTGCTCTACGACAATCCCCGCGAGGTGGGCGCGGACCGGATCGTCAACGCCGTGGCCGCCTACGACAAGTGGCCCCAGGGCCTGGTGATCGTCGACTTCGGCACCGCCACCACCTTCGACGCCGTCACCCCCAAGGGCGAGTACCTGGGCGGGGCCATCGCCCCCGGGATCGCCATCTCCATGGAGGCGCTCTTCCACCGCGCTTCCAGGCTGCCCCGGGTGGCCTTCGAGAAGCCGGAGCAGGTGGTGGGCCGCAACACCGTGGCCTCGATGCAGAGCGGCCTGGTGTTCGGCTACGTGGGGATGGTGGACGGGATCTGCGCGCGGATGAAGGAGGAGCTGGGGTTCGCGGCGAAGGTGATCGCCACCGGGGGCCTGGCGCCGCTGATCGGCGGCGTCTCCAAGCAGATCGACGTGGTCGACGACCAGCTCACGCTGGACGGCCTGAGGATCATCTACCAACGGAACCTGGGCGAGCGATGATGCCGGACAACGACGACGACGGCCCGGAACTGCCGCGGGGGGCCACCCCCTCGGAGCTGGATGCCCTGCGCGCCACCGTGCGGGCCACCCCGCGCGCGCAGACGGCCCTGAACGCGCTGGTGCCGAGGGCCAGCGCCCCCGCGCCCCGGCCGCCGCCCACCCTGGTGCCGCGGGACGAGCTGGACCGGATCCTCGACGAGGGCCGGGCCATGCTCGACCTCGATCCCCGGGCGGCGCACGAGGTCTTCGAGAAGGCCTGGCGGCGGAACCTGAACGACGCCCGGGTGCTCTCCAACTACGGGCTCACCCTGGTGCTGGTGGAGGGAGACCGGCAGCGGGGCATCCGCTTCTGCGAGGAGGCCCTGCGCCGCGGGCTGCAGACCACCGAGACGCTGGTGAACCTGGCCCGGGCGCTGGTGGTGACGCGCAACAAGGAGCAGGCGGTGCGGGCGCTGCGCAAGGCCATGGAGCTGGCGCCGGACGATCCCCGGGTGACCGCGGAGTTCGTCGCCCTGGGGCTGCGCCGGCCGCCGCCCATTCCCTGGCTGCCGCGCAACTTCTTCCTCAACAAGTGGATCGGAAAGCTCACCTGGAAGTGGTCGAAGCGCGCGCGGCTCGACCCCCTGCGCCGGCTCGACTGAGCCTGCTAGAATCGCTCCATGAGCGAAGCACAGGCTCCAGCAGCGCCGGCCGCCTCCTGCCCGTTGCCGCTCTCGACGCTTCCCGCCAACTTCCAGAAGCACGTGGACCCCAAGGCGCCGGTGCCCCTGCGGATGATGGGCGCCAAGGCCCTGGTGCCCATGGGCCCCAAGGAGATGTCCACCGCCCTCTTCATGCTCACCTTCGACCCGGAGGGGCCGGTGCGGGAGACGGCGGCGAAGAGCGCCTCCGGGCTGCCGGACAAGATCCTCTCGGTGGCCCTGCGGGACGAGACCATGGACCCGCTGGTTCTCGACTACTACGGCGGGATCCTCGCCAGCAAGGACGTGTATCTGGAGATGCTGGTGCTCAACGCCAGCACCCCCGATGGCGCCGTGCAGCGCATCGCCGCCGCGGCGGACGAGAAGATCCTGGAGATCATCGCCCAGAACCAGCTGCGCATGCTCCGCCACCCGGACATCGTCCGGGCCCTGGTGAAGAACAAGGCCGCCCGGCCCAGCACGGTGGACAACGTCTGCGACTTCTGCGTCCGCTCCGGGCTGGGGCTGGACGATCTCCCCGCCTTCCAGGCCGCCCGCCGGCGCATCCACGGCGGCTCGGAGCAGGATGCGGAGCTGGCGAAGAAGGCAGCCGCCGAGCAGAAGAAGGCTGAGGCCCAGGCGGAGGCGGCCCTGGAGCAGATGGGCGCCACCGGCCCCGACGCGGAGGAGAAGCCGCTGGCCCCGGGGAGCGTCGAGGAGCAGGCGGAGGAGCAGAAGAAGCTCTCCATCACCCAGCAGATCATGAAGCTGAGCGTCGCCAAGAAGGTGGAGTGGGCGAACAAGAAGGGCAACCGGGAGGTGCGCAACATCCTCCTGCGCGACCCGAACAAGCTGGTGCAGCTGGCGGTGCTGCAGTCGGCCCGCATCACCGAGGGGGAGATCGCCAAGGTGGCGCTCTCGCGCACCGCCCCGCAGGAAGTGCTGCAGTACATCTACAACAACCGGCAGTTGATGAAGAACTACCAGGTGAAGGTGAACCTCATCAACAACCCCAAGATGCCGGTGGGCGTCTCCATGCGCTTCCTCTCCTCGCTGCGGATGGCGGAGGTGAAGGCGGTAGCAAAGAACCGGAACGTGCCGCAAGGATTGGCCACGGCTGCCAAGAAGATGGTCGAAAAAAAGGGCGGCATCGACTAGGGACAGCTTTCGTCGTCTACGGCCACGTCGCCGTGATCGTGGACGTTCTTTACGCGAACTTCTTGGCCGACTCGTCGTCCTCGTCTTCCTCGGCCGACTTCTCCAGAAGCTGCAGGGCGATCTCCAGCGCCTTGCGCGCCTTCTCCCGCAGCTTCTCCTCGTTCTTGATCCGGGCATAGGCCTTCACCGCCCGGTCCTCGTTCTTCTCCGCGCTGGCCAGCGCCTCTTCCACCTGCTTCTTGAGATCATCCCGCTCCTCGGAGAGGAGGTCCTTCTCCCCGGTGAGGGCGGCCACCTCGGTCTTCGCCCCCTCCAGCTCCTTCTCCAGCTGGGCGATCTTCGCCTTCACCTCGGCCGCGCTCCCGCCCTTCTTCACTTCCTCGCGCGCGGCCGTCAGCTCCCGCTCGAACTTCTTGGCGGCGGCGGCCAGCGAGTCGGCCCGCTGCTGCAGCGACTTGGCGGCCGCCTCCCGCTTCACCGCGTCGTCCTTGAGCTGCTGCGCCTGCGACTCCAGGGCGGTCTGCTGCTCCTGCAGATCCACCAGCTCACGGTCCTTGGAGTTCAGCTCCTCCTTGAGGCGGAGGATCTCCTTCTCCGCCTTGTTCTTCGCCTCCTTGATGCGGATCACCTCGGTGGTGGAGGCGGCGCCCTTGCGGGCGTGGTCCAGCTGCGCCTCGCGCTCCGCCAGCCTCTGCTCCAGTTCGGCGATCCGGGCGTCGAGCTGCGACTCGGGATCGTTGACCGCCACCGGCTCCTCGCCCTGCACCAGCGAGTGCAGGACGGCGTCGTCGGCCGGCGCCGCCACCTCGATGGCCACGGCGGGCCTGGCGGGAGCGGCGGCCTCGGGGCCGTTGCCGTCGGCGAAGCGGCTGGTGGGGCTGGGGGCGGGCTGCGCGCCGGCGCCGCCCAGGGAGTCGAAGGCCTTGTCGAACATCTCCAGGTCCCTGTCCCCGCCGCCCTCCTCGGCCAGCTCCACCACCTCCTCCACCTCCTCCACCACCAGCGGCTCCTCGGTGAGGGCGCTGCGCGCCTGGGCCACGTCGGCGGCGGAGAGCGAGATGGGCTCGTCCTCCCCGTCCACCAGGTCCCCCAGCCCCAGAGGCTCATCCTCCGCCGCCACCGCCTCCTCCTCCGGCTCGGGGGGAAGCTGCACGCCGAGGAGCTGGGAGGCCTTCTCCAGCATGATCTGCGGGGCGAAGGGCTTGATCAGGTACTCCTCCGCCCGGGTCTTCAGCTTCTTGTGCTTCTCGAAGCTGTCCGGGGTGGCGTTGGCGCTGGTGAGGATGATGGGGATGGCCTTGAGCTGGTCGTCCTTCTTCAGCCGGGTGCAGAGCATGTAGCCGTTGGTGGGCTGCGCCTCCACACAGACCACGATCAGGTCCGGGCTCTCCTGCTTGGCCAGCGACATCCCCTGCTCGCTGTTGGTGGCCAGGGTGGCCGCGAATCCGCGCGCCTTGATGGCGCTGGAAAGGCCCTGGGCGAAGCCTTCGTCGGAGTCGATGAGGAGGATTCTCTTGGACACACGGGACCCGCGAATCTGGGCTCAGCGGAAGCTTACGGGCCGGTGCCGAGGGGTGTCAATGAAAGCCCCCGGGATTTCCGCTGGGTAGGTAATCGTGCGCGGTGGTTCAGCGTATCTCGGCGGCCTGGACCAGCGCCAGCACGTCCTGCTCGTCCAGATCGGAGATCAGCGAATAGACGATTTCGTCGTTGCGCCAGGAGGCTACGTTGAACCCCCGGGCGCGCGAGAGCCAGACCTCGCGGTTGGCGATGTGGTGGGCCGCCCCGGGAAGCTCCGGCTCCGGGTCGTCGACGATGAGCAGCGACACCCTGCGGCCGTTGCCCTGGGGGAGGTAGTAGGTGACTACCGCCGCTTGCCGCTGGTGCACGCTGGAGAGGCGCACCCCCTGCAGCCGCGGGCCCTGGGCGAAGCGGGGGAGGCGGACCCCGAAGTCGAGCTTCCCTTCCAGCCATTGCTGGGCGGTGCCCGGGTCGTTGGCGGTGAAATCCAGGGGCAGGGCGCGGGCGTGCAGCGCCACGCCGTCGTCGATCAGCGA